>DATFRM010000516.1:0-3077 GCA_035263265.1 Actinomycetes bacterium | reverse complement strand
TGTCAAGGCAACCAGGAGGGTATGCCGTAGGCGGGTGCGGGTGGGCAGCGGATGCCGATAGCGCCCGATGCGCTCGTCGGCCGCCACCAGGTCAACCAGCGGCACAATGTTGCGGCGCCCGCTCTCGGCCGCGACCGCGGCTGCGATGTCAAGCTCGGTGTCACCCGGGCGAGCAGCTCGACAGGCGGCCTCAACCGCCTCGGCGGCATCAGCACCTAATGCGCGAAAGCGGCGCACCTCCGGTTCAAGCAGTGTGTACCGCAGCGGGGCGAACTCGGCGTCCACGGCCGGCAGCCCGAACGCGCCGGTGTCGGACACCGTGTGCGACAGGTCAGTGAGCTTCTCCAGCACGGCCGGCACGCCGTCCGGCTCGTGCCAGGGATAGACCACTGGTTCGAGCGGAAGCCGGCCGACCTCCTCATCGACCAGGCGCGGGAGCTCGATAGTGCTGGTCAACAGGTAGGCACCGGCATCGGTGACGAGTGCTGCGCCGACTCCGTCGCGGGCGTCGACGGCGACCCGGCTGTCACCACCGGCCGTGATCCAAGCGAAGTCGCTCTGTGACGCCAACAAGACGGCGGCCCGGCCGGTCTCGCCTAGCCATCGGCGGACCCGCTCCAGTTTGGTGTCGACCTCGGCCAGCCGCTCCTGGATTGCGTCGATGTCGGAAGCATACGCAGCTCGTCTCTGCTTGTAACCGACGATGGCCCTGGTCAGATCGAGGCGTGGAGCGCCACGGACAAGCTTCAGAAGTCGTCACCGACAAAAACTAGTCGTTGCCAGCCGAGCGATCCCGATATATCGTCAGACTATCGTGACTGCTCGGGATATGACTGAAGGTATCGAGCACATACGGATTTGACTTCGAATATCTAAGGCGTCGTTTGCCGTCGCCGCCGCTTACGGATCATGAGTCGGTGATCTCTCCCAGACCCGGTTCGTCTGGGCTCGGTACCCGCTCATTGCCACCCCCAGCCGCCTCGCTCCGGAACGGCGCCGCATCGGGAAGTGTCAGAGCCGTCTGGCACGTTGGTCTAGCAAGGAGACGAGGAGAGGTTTGCCCCGATGACCACCGCTATCTGGGCCGAAGGCCTGGTCAAACGCTTCGGTGAGACAACCGCACTGGCCGGAGTCGATCTAACCGTCCGCGCCGGCACCGTGCTTGGCCTGCTTGGGCCAAACGGCGCGGGCAAGACGACGGCCGTGCGGATCTTGACAACGCTGCTGCCACCCGACGGCGGCTCCGCCACAGTGGGCGGCTACGACGTGGTCCGCGACGCGCACCGAGTGCGTCAGCTGATCGGCCTGACCGGGCAGTACGCGGCCGTCGACGAGAATTTGACCGGCGCCGAGAATCTGCTGCTTATCGGCCGGCTGCTCGGCATCCCGAAGGCTCGGGCCAAAGGGCGCGCACGCGAGCTGCTCGCCCGGTTCCACCTCGACGACGCCGCCGATCGGGCGACCAAGACCTACTCGGGCGGCATGCGGCGCAGGCTCGACCTGGCCGCCAGTCTGGTCGGCGAGCCGCGGATCCTGTTCCTTGACGAGCCGACCACCGGCCTCGATCCGCGTAGCCGCACCGAGCTGTGGGACCTTGTGCGCGGTCTGGTCGCGGACGGCACCACGGTCCTGCTCACCACCCAATACCTCGACGAGGCCGACCAACTGGCCGATGACATCGCGGTGGTCGATCACGGCCGGGTGATCGCGACCGGAACACCGGAGGAGCTGAAGGCGAAGACCGGCGCGCAGTACCTGGCGGTGCGGCCGGCGCACGAGTCCGACCTCTCTACCGTGATCTCGGTCGTGGCGGAGCTGGCCCACGTGACTCCCGAGGTCGAGGGCCAGCTGGTCACCGCCCCGGTGTCCGATCCCGCGTTGGCACCGGCCGTGGTCCGCCGGCTCGACGACGACGGCGTGCTGCTCGCAGAGCTTTCGCTGCGCGGGTCGAGCCTCGACGAAGTGTTCCTGTCACTAACCGGACATCCGGCAACCGAAGAACCCAGTGAATCCGTAGGGAGCCCGGCATGAGTGCAATCTCCACACCGGCGACCGCGGCGCCCTCGCTCAGCCCGCGGGTCAGCCCGATCGAGGGGCTGCGGCAGACGCTCACGCTCGGCTGGCGCACACTCGTTCAGGTTCGGCACAACCCGTTCGAGCTGCTCGACTTCAGCATCCAGCCGATCATGTTCGTGCTGCTGTTCACGTACGTGTTCGGCGGAGCCATCGGCGGCTCGCCGGGTGCCTACCTGACGTTCGCGTTGCCCGGGATCCTGGTGATGAACATGCTGTTCGTCACGATGTACGTCGGCACCGGGCTCAACACCGACCTGACCAAGGGCGTATTCGACCGGCTGCGCTCGCTACCGATTGCCCGGTGGGCGCCGCTGGCCGGCCGGATCACCGCCGATCTGGTGAAGCAGGCCTGGTCGATTGCGTTGCTGCTGCTGGTCGGCGTGCTCCTCGGCTTCCGGGTTGGGACCAACATGGCCGGGCTGATCGGGGTGTTCCTGCTGCTGTTGACCTTCGCGCTGGCGTTCTCTTGGGTGTCTGTGCTGGTCGGTGTGCTCGCCAAGGACCCCGAGCATGTGCAGATCTTCGGCTTCACCGCGCTGTTCCCGCTCACATTCGTCAGCAGTGTGTTTGTGCCGACGGAGACGATGCCCGGCTGGCTACAGGCGTTCGTCAAGGTCAATCCGGTGACGATCCTTGCTGACGCGACACGCGGGCTCCTGGTCGGCGGTCCGGTCGCCGCCCCGGTGATGCAGACGTTGCTGTGGGCCGCGATCATCACGGTCGTGTTCGCGCCGCTTGCGGTTTGGGCGTTCAAGCGCCGAGTGTGAGGCAACGGCTAAAGTGGGGGGATTCCCCGGTGCGGCTGTAATCACAGCTGCGACCAGGGGATTCCCCCGTGTTTGCGGGCTGCGGATTCGGCTTTCCTTCGTTTAGTGACGGCGCCCTCTGAACGAAGGGAACGCACATGCGGCGGATCACCGCGCTGCCGCTCGCGGCGCTTACACTCACTGCTCTGGCGGCCTGCACGTCCGGCGGCGCCGCAACCGCCACACCCGCCTCGC
>DATFRM010000515.1:0-2198 GCA_035263265.1 Actinomycetes bacterium | reverse complement strand
GGCCGGACCAGGCCCGCGCCCACCTGCCCGGTACCGGCGACCCGGCCGGCCATCCCGGTGTTGATCTGCGGCAGGATCCCGGTCCGGACTACTCGGGTTACGTCGATGCCGACCGGGGTGCCGCGGAAGTCGAGCACCGGGATCTGATACCGCGGATGCTCGGCCAGGGTGATCTCGTACATCTGCTGCGTCGCGGCGAACGCGTCCGCGACGCTGCCGCCCACGAACTGCACGATCGCCGGCGCGGCGGCCATCGCGAAGCCACCGAGACCCGCCGTCTCGGTGATCGATGAGTCACCGATGTCCGGGTTGGCGTCTGCCGGACCGTACGAGCCGAGGTAGAGCCCCTCCGGCACCGGAGCGGGCGCGGTGAACCAGCGGTCGCCGGTACCCGAGACCTGGATCCCGACGTCGGTACCGTTGCGGGCGATCGCGACCACTACGGTCGCACCGGGTACCCCGCGCCCGGCGTCCATCGCCAGCTTGCAAGCCGGCATCACCAGGTTGAGGAAGAAGTGGTCGTTGCCGCCGATGAACCGCGCAACCGCCGCGACGTCGGCCGACGACCGGCCAACCTCGGCGATCGCTGGCATCAGATCACGCAGGACCATCAGCGTGCCGGCCCGGTTGCGGTTGTGACCCTCGTCGCCCATCTGCACCATCTGGGCGGTGATCGCGGTGATGTCGATCGCGCCCCGCTGGCGGATCGCGTCCCGCAAGGTCGGGCCGAGAACGGTCGACATCCAGTCCAGTCGCTCGATCACCGGCGGGGCGTAGGCGCCGTAGCGCAGCACCTTGCCGAGCCCTTCGTTGAGCGAGCAGTACGCGCGGCGGCCAGTGACCGGATCCTCGAGTACCAACATCCACATCGACGGGCTCACCACGCCGGCCATCGGGCCGACCGCTCCGTGGTGATGGCAGCTGTCCAGCATGATCCGGGTGCCCGCGGCCAGTTGCCGCTCCGCCTGCTCCGGTGTGCCGGCTAGGCCCTCGAACAGCATCGCGCCGATCAGCGCGCCGCGGAGCGGACCGGACGCGCGTCCCCATTCGATCGGCGGGCCGGCATGCAGGAACGCGCCGTGCTCTAGGCGAAGCACCTCGCGCGCGGGCGCCACGTCGACCAACTGCCCGGTACTGGCCAGCACCCGGTCGATTGCGATCGCGTTGGCCTCGGCCCGGCGCGGGTCGGCCATTACGGCGGCCAGCGGCTCAGCGAGCTCGGCCGGTGGCGGGCGCCAGTCGACTCGGCTGACCGTGCCGGACTGGGCGGCCAACGCATCGGCAAGGAATCCGGCGCCGGCCGTGATCACGCTGGTCGGGCTCATCCGAGGGCTCGTCGGCCAGGCAGTCATCGAGCCGCCTTCAGCAGCTGGATCGCGTGTTCGACCGCCTGGGCATGGGAGGCGAACGCGTAGGCACCGGCATCGGTGAGCTTCTTGGCCTGGCCGTCCATGTCCTGCGGGTCGGCGTGGGTACCTACCAGCGCGGTGACGATGGCCGGCGGGTCGTCTGGCGCGGCCGTCAGCACCGCGGCCAGCTCGCCGGCCGGATCGGGATGGGCGCCGTAGCCGAGCACGACATCGAGCATGATCACCCCGACGGCCGGATCGGCCAACTCCGCGGCTAGCCGCTGGTTCCGCAGTGATGGGTCGAGCATCGGGTGCGCACGGCCGAGGGTGAACTGGTCCGCGCCGAAGTCCACCACCAGGTGCCCGGTCGCTTCGAGATCGTCGCTGGCCACCGGGCCGAGCGCCGCGGATGCCAGCGCGTGCGCTTCGGCCGCCAGGGTGCCGCCGCCGTACAGTCCGCGCAGCACGCCGGGTCGGGTCGGCCTGGCCCGGCCGGGCTCCCAGAACGGCCAGGCCGGCACCGTGACCCCGAGCCGGCCAAGAAGCTGGTCGGTGAACTGGGTGAGGTTGGGCGCGCCCGGCTCGAGCAGTCCGAACATCACCGGGGTGGCCAGCTCGGCCGCCTCGTCGTGTAACCGCTGCGCGACCCGCAGATCCGGCGGCTTGGAGATGACTGCGATCAGCTCGGTTGCCGGGTCGTCTTCGAGCCGGAACAACGCCTGGCGGGTGGAGCGGGCGTCGACCGCCGCAGAAAGGTCCCGGCCGCCGACCCCGAGACACTGGCTGATCCCGACCCCGGCCGCATCCAGCAGGCACATGAGCTGCTGCGCTCCGGTGCCCGAGGCGGCG
>DATFRM010000514.1:0-9964 GCA_035263265.1 Actinomycetes bacterium | reverse complement strand
GGCCGGACCGGCCGGGAGGGGCAGGAGCGCCGGACGAGCGGTACGTGGACGGCAGTGCCGCGCAGTGGGAGCCGCCCGCGTCCCGGTCAGGGCCAGCCGGCGCAGCCCCAACGAGCCCAGCGGGCGCAGCCCCAACGAGCCCAGCGGGCTCGACCACTGGGAACCCAGCGCGCCCAACCACCCGGAGCGAAGCGGGCGCGGACCCGGCAATCGCAGCCGGTCAAAGCGCCACGCCCGCACGCTAGTCCCCGGCCGGCGCCGCCACGGCCACACCGGCCACCACCGCGCCGAGGGCCGCGCCCGATCCGGCTCGGGCGGCCGACGATCCGGCTCCGGTTGGCGTTCATGGCCCTGGCCGCCCTGCTCGCCGTGTTCGCCACCCGGTTGTTCGAGCTGCAGGCGCTCGATCCGGCCGGGTACGCCAAGACCGCGGTGACCCATCGGCTCAACACGGTCGAGCTGCTCGCACCGCGCGGCGAGATCCTCGATCGCAACGGAACCGCACTGGCCCGCACCGTCGACTCGCGCCGCGTGGTCGCCGATCCGAAGCTCGTGCTCGACCCGGCCGCCACCGCCAAGCGGCTTGCCCCGGTCCTGGCGGCGGATCCCAAGGTGCTGGCCCGCAAGCTGCGCTATGACGGCCACACCCGCTGGGTGTCGCTGGTCAGTCACGTGCCGCCGGCCACCTGGCGGCAGATCAGCAAGCTCGATCTGGCCGGTATCTTCAGCGAGCCGCAGCCGCTGCGCACCTACCCGGCCAACAGCGTGGCCGCCAACGTGATCGGGTTCGTCGGCGCCGACGGGCATGGTCTGGCGGGACTGGAGCGAGCCCTAGAGGACCGGCTGGCCGGCCGCAACGGAGAGCGCGTCTACCAGCGCACGCCGATGGGCGACGTGCCGATCGCCACCGCCGGCGAGCGCAGCCGGCAGGCGGTACCAGGCGACAGTGTGACCCTGACTATCGACCGGGACCTGCAGTGGTATGCGCAGCGGTCGATCACCGCCGCGGTGGAGAAGGCCGACGCCGAAGCCGGCTACGTCGTCGTGATGGTGCCGAGCACCGGCGAGGTCCTCGCGATGGCGACCTCGCCCAGCTACAACCCGAACCGTCCCGGCAAGAGCAAGCCGGCCAACCTCGGCAACCGGGCGTTGAGCGACGTCTACGAGCCAGGCTCTACGGCAAAAGTGCTGACCGCGGCGGCCGCGCTCGAGGAAGGGGTCGCCACGCCCGGCACCAGGCTCACCGTTCCGGGCTCGCTGCACCGCTCGGACGCCATCTTCCACGACCACACACCGCACGGCACCTGGCGGCTCACCTATGCCGGCGCGGTGGCCAAGTCGAGCAACATCGGCACGATCCTGGTCGCGGAGCGGATGACCGCGTCGACGCTGGCCCGCTACCTCAAGCGCTTCGGCCTCGGCCGAGCCTCCGGGCTCGGGTTTCCGGGCGAGAGCAAGGGCATCCTGGCCCCGGCTCGGGACTGGTCGGGGACCCAGCGCTACACGATCCCGTTCGGCCAGGGTCTGTCGGTGACCGCGCTCCAGGCCGCGTCGGTCTACGCGACGATCGCGAACGGTGGCGAGCGGGTCACCCCGCAGCTGGTCGAGGGCTACACCAGTGCGGACGGGACGTTCACCCCCACACGTGCGCCGAGGAAGACCAGGGTGGTCAGCTCGCGAACCGCCCGGATGGTGACGAACATGCTCGAGTCGGTGGTCTCCGAGGAGGGCACCGCGCCCAAGGCGGCGATTCCGGGATACCGGGTCGCCGGCAAGACCGGGACCGCCGAGCGCTACGACGAACGCTGCCACGGCTACTGCGGCTACACCGCGTCGTTCATCGGCTTCGCGCCGGCCGACGAGCCGGCCGTGGTGGTTGCGTGCACGATTCAGAACCCGGTCAACGGCCGCTTCGGCGGTCAGCTGTGCGGTCCGGTTTTTACCGAGGTCATGAAGTTCGCGCTGGCGACTTTGAAGGTTCCGCCGACGGGCACGACGCCGCCTCAGCTTCGGCTGACCTGGTAGGCCCGGTAGCCTCACGCCCGTGTCCGAACCACTACCCGCCGAGCTGCGGCCCGAGCACGGGCAGCCGCGCTCGCTGGCCGCGGCCGCCCGGATCGCCGGAGTGGCGGACATCCGCCCCGGGTGGGACCGAGTAGTGCTGTCCGGTCTGGTCCACGACTCGCGCCGGATCCGGCCCGGCGACCTCTATGCCGCCCTCCCCGGCTCGAACACCCACGGCGCCATACATGGCGGATCCGCCGTCGCGGCCGGCGCCGTCGCCATCCTGACCGACCCCGAGGGCGGCCGTATCCTGCAGGCCCTGGGGCCGCAGGTGCCGGTGCTGATCGTCCCGCGGCCCAGGGCGGTCCTAGGACCGCTCGCCGCGTGGTTGTACGACCAGCCGGGTCAGGCGCTGCTACTCCTCGGGGTGACCGGAACGGCCGGGAAGACCACGACCACGTACCTGCTCGAGTCCGGCCTGCGGGCCGCGGGCCACCGCACCGGCTTGATCGGAACCGTCCAGACCAGGATCGCCGACCAGACCGTGACCAGCGCGTTCACCACGCCCGAGGCGCCCGATCTGCAGGCGCTGCTCGCGCTCATGCGCGAGCGCGGCACCACCGCGGTGGCGATGGAGGTGTCCAGCCACGCGCTGGCCTACGGCCGGGTCGCCGGTACCACATTCGACGTTGCCCTGTTTACGAACCTGTCCCAGGACCATCTGGACTTCCACGGCGACATGGCGGAGTACTTCGCGGCCAAGGCTCTGCTCTTCACCACCGACTACGCCGGTCAGGGCGTGGTCAACATCGACGACGGGTACGGGCGCAGGCTGACCGAGATCGCCACCGTGCCGCTGGTCACCTACTCGGCGAGCGGAGCTGCGGGCGCGGACTGGCGCGCCGATCGGGTCAGGCTGGGCCCGGACGGCAGCACGTTCGAGGTGACCGGCCCGGCCGGTCGAGCCGAGGTCGCGATCCGGTTGCCCGGGCCGTTCAACGTCGCGAACGCGCTCGGCGCGATCGCCTCGCTGGTGGGTGCGGACGTGTCGCTGGACGCAGCCGTCGCCGGAGTGACCGAGGTGACCGGCACTCCGGGCCGGATGGAACGGGTCGAGGCCGGCCAGGACTTCCTCGCGATCGTCGACTACGCGCACAAGCCGGGCTCGCTCGAAGCGGTGCTCGGCGCGGTCCGCGAGGTCACCAAGGGCCGGATCATTGTGGTGGTCGGGTGCGGTGGGGACCGGGATCGGGGAAAGCGCCCGATCATGGGCCGGATCGCGGCCGGGGCTGCCGACGTGGCCGTGCTCACCAACGACAACCCGCGTTCCGAGGATCCGCTGAGCATCATCGCGGCGATGCGGTCCGGGGCGGAGCAGGTGCCGGCCGGCGAGCGTGCGGAGCTGATCGTCGAGCCGGATCGGGCCGCCGCGATCGCGCTCGCGGTCGACCGGGCCGCGGCCGGGGACGCGGTCGTGGTCGCCGGCAAGGGGCACGAACAGGGCCAGGAGACCGCCGGCGTGGTTCGCCCGTTCGACGACCGGGCTGTGCTGCGGGCCGCGATCGACGCCGAGGCCCCGGCATGATCCCAACCACGCTCGGCGAGATCGCGGCTATGGTCTCCGGCTGGCTAGCCGATGGCGCCGAGCCGGATCGGCTGGTCACCGGCCCAGTTGAGGTCGACTCGCGCGTTCCGGCGCCGGACGGGCTGTTCGTCGCTGTGCCGGGGGAGCGGGTGGACGGGCACGACTTCGCGACCGAGGCGATCGCGGGCGGGGCGGTCGCCGTACTCGCCGCCCGGCCGGTCGGGGTGCCGGCGATCGTGGCGGGCGACTCCGTCACCGCACTTGGCCGGCTGGCGGCCGGTGTGCTGGCCCGGCTGCCCGCGGCGACCGTGCTCGGGGTGACCGGATCGAGCGGCAAGACCAGTACCAAGGATCTGCTCGCCGCGGTACTGCCGGAACTCGGCCCGACGATCGCACCGCCCGGTTCGCATAACACCGAGATCGGGTTGCCGCTGACCGTCCTCCGGGCCGACTCGCAGACCAGGTACCTCGCGCTGGAGATGGGCGCGCGCGGAGCCGGCCACATCGCGTACCTGTGCGAGATCGCGCCGCCACGGGTCGGGATCGTGCTCAATGTCGGGCTCGCGCATGCCGAGTCGTTCGGCAGCCGGGAGGGGATCGCCAAGGCCAAGTCCGAGCTGGTACAGGCGCTCCCGGCGAACGGCGTGGCGGTGCTCAACGCCGACGACGACCGGGTGCTGGCGATGCGGGAGCTGACCGCGGCCCGGGTCATCCCGTACGGCACCGAGGCGTCCGCCGAGGTCCGGGCCGAGGCGGTCGAACTCGATCGTCTCGGGCGCGCCCGGTTCTTGCTGCGGACCCCGGCCGGCTCGGCGCCCGTTGCACTGCGCCTGGTCGGCGCGCACCACGTCGGCAACGCGCTGGCTACCGCGGCCGCGACCGGCGCGCTCGGGCTGGAAGTGGACCGCCTCGCCGCCGCGCTGAGTGCGGCCGAGCCGGCCAGCCGGTGGCGGATGGAGGTAGCCGAGCGGCCGGACGGGGTCACTGTGATCAACGACGCCTACAACGCGAACCCGGACTCGATGCGAGCCGCGCTGCAGGCCTTGGTCGCGATCGGGCGCGGTCGCCGGACCTGGGCGGTGCTCGGCGAGATGCGCGAGCTCGGCGCGACCGCCGCTGACGAGCACGAGGCGCTCGGCCGGCTGGTCGCTCGGCTGAACATTTCGGCGCTGGTCACCGTCGGAGAAGGAGCCCGGCCCATCGACGCCGGCCTGGAAGGGTCGGCGGCAACCGAGTCGGTGTACGTTGCCGACGCGCACGCCGCCCTTGATCTCCTCCGGGCGCGATTGCACCCCGGCGACGTGGTGCTGGTCAAGGCATCTCGGGCGATCGGCCTCGAGCAGGTCGCGGCCGGGCTGCTCGAGTCGGCAACCGATGCGGGCGCGGCTCGAGCGGACCGGCCGGGCGCGGCCGGGACCGGGAAGGCGGAGGTTCAGTGAGAGGCGTTCTGGTGGCCGCCGCGGTGGCCCTGTTCGTCTCGCTGCTCGGCACTCCGCTGGCGATCAAGCTGTTCATCCGGCGCGGCTACGGTCAGCTGATCAGGGATGACGGTCCGACCAGCCATCACACCAAGCGCGGCACACCGACCATGGGTGGCGCCATCATCATCCTGGCCACGCTGCTCGGCTACTTCACCGCCAAGCTGGCCACGCTCAACAGCCCCACGGCGTCCGGGGTGCTCGTGCTGATGCTCATGACGGGCATGGGCGTGGTCGGGTTCATCGACGACTTCATCAAGATCTCCAAGCAGCGCAGCCTCGGCTTGCGCACCAAGGCAAAGCTCGCCGGGCAGACCGTCGTCGCGGTGTCGTTCGCGGTGCTCGCGCTGCAGTTCGTGGACGAGCGCGGCAACGCGCCGGCGTCCACCAACCTGTCGTTCATCCGGGACACCGTGATCGGGCTCGGTCCGATCCTGTTCGTGATCTTCGCCTACCTCATGATCGCAGGTGCCTCGAACGGGGTGAACCTGACCGACGGGCTGGACGGACTGGCCACCGGCGCGTCGGTGATGGTCTTCGGCTCGTACGTCTTGATCGGCGTCTGGCAGTTCGGGCAGAGCTGCGCGATCAACACCGAGGCGCAGTTCAAGTGCTACGAGGTGCGCGATCCGCTTGACCTCGCGGTCGTCGCGGCCGCGCTGATGGGAGCCTGCTTCGGCTTCCTGTGGTGGAACGCGTCGCCGGCCCGGATCTTCATGGGCGACACCGGCTCACTCGCGCTCGGCGGCGCGCTCGCCGGGCTGGCCATCACCACCCGGACCGAGCTCCTGCTGCTCCTGCTCGGTGGGCTGTTCGCGATCATCACGCTGTCGGTCATCATCCAGGTGCTGGCGTTCAAGCTCACCGGCCGCCGGGTTTTCCGGATGGCGCCGCTACAGCATCACTTCGAGCTGGTGGGCTGGAACGAGATCACCATCGTGATCCGGTTCTGGATCATCGCCGGGCTGTGTGTGGCGTTCGGCCTGGCAGTGTTCTATGCCGAGTGGGTCACCGGGGCATGAGCGGGCCGCCCGGGTGGCTAGCCGGAGCCGACCGGTCGGCGCCGTGGCCTTCCCTGTCCGTGTTGGTGGCCGGGATCGGAGTGTCCGGATTCGCGGCGGCCGACGCGCTGATCGGGCTGGGTGCCGTGGTGACCGTGGTCGACGCCAAGAATGGACCTGCCGAGCGGGACCGGGCCGGCCTGCTGGAGATCCTCGGTGCGCAGGTGAGGCTCGGCCCGGATGCGCCGCAGACGGTACCGGCCGGAGTCCAGCTGGTCGTCACCTCGCCGGGCTGGTCGCCGGGCGCTCCGCTGCTGGCCGGCGCCGCCGCGGCGGGCATCCCCATCTGGGGTGAGGTGGAGCTGGCCTGGCGGCTGCGGATCGACCCGGCCCCACCATGGCTCGTGATCACCGGGACGAACGGCAAGACCACGGCGGTGCGGATGCTGGCCTCGATGCTGACCGCGGCCGGGCTGCGCGCCCCGGCGGTCGGCAACGTCGGCACACCGCTGCTGGAGGTGATCACCACCAAGCCGGCGCCGGCCGTGCTCGCCGTTGAGCTGTCCAGCTTCCAGCTGCACTGGTCGAGCTCGATCCGGGCCCATTCGGCGGCCGTGCTCAATGTCGCGCCGGACCACCTGGACTGGCACGGCTCGATGGCCGACTACGCGGCCGCAAAGGGCAAGGCGTACCAGGGCAACCGGGTTGCCTGTGTCTACAACGTGGCCGATCCAGTCACCGAGGCGCTCGTTCGGGCCGCCGACGTGGAGCCCGGCTGCCGGGCGATCGGGTTCACGCTCGGTGTGCCGGCGCCGGGGATGGTCGGCATCGTCGACGACTACCTGGTCGACCGGGCTTTTGTCGCGGAACGGGCAACCGCTGCGGCCGAGCTTGCGACGCGTGCCGACGTGGTACCGGCGGCTCCGCACAACCTGGCCAACGCGCTCGCCGCGGCCGCACTCGCCCGCGCCTACGGGGTGCCACCCCGCGCCGTACGGGACGGGCTGCACGCGTTCCGGCTCGATCCGCACCGGATCGCGCTGGTGGCGACCGTCGCCGGGGTCGACTACGTGGACGACTCCAAGGCCACCAACCCGCACGCGGCGGCCGCGTCCATCCACGCTTACGACCGGGTGGTGTGGATCGCCGGCGGGCTGGCCAAGGGTGCGTCCTTCGACGAGCTGGTCTCGGCCACCAAGAGCCGGCTCCGGGCGGCGGTGCTGATCGGCGCGGACCGGGCGGTGATCGCGGACGCGCTGGCGCGACACGCACCGGATGTCCCGGTGGTCACGGTCGCCAGGACCGACACTGAGGTCATGGACGAGGTAATCGCGCAGGCCAGCCGGCTAGCCCGGCCGGGTGACACGGTGCTGCTGGCGCCGGCGTGCGCCTCGATGGACCTGTATGCCAACTACGGCGAGCGCGGCGATCGGTTCGCCGCGGCGGTGGTTCGGCTGCGCGCGGCCCGTGGCGGGTGAGCGAGCCGTGGCGGCTGGATCGGCGACGGCTCGGACCGAGCGCCGGTCGGCGGCTCGGACGGTGGCGGCGCAAGGCTCGGCCGGCCGGGGACCGCTGGCCCGGATCCGCCTGCTGGCGCCGATCCGGCTCCTCGACCGCCCGCTGACCTCGTACTACCTGGTGCTCGGTGCGACGCTGCTACTGACCACACTCGGCCTGGTGATGGTGCTGTCCGCATCGTCGATCCGCGGGCTGCGCTGGTTCTCCGACTCGTTCTATTTCGTCGACAAGCAAGCCCTCTGGGTAGGCATCGGGCTGCCACTGCTGTGGGTAGCCTCGCGACTGCCGGTCCGGGCCTACCGCGCGCTGGCCTACCCGCTGCTGCTGGGCACGCTCGGCCTGCTGTTCGTGGTCGCGATGCCGGGTCTGGGCCACGAGGTCAACGGAAACCGCAACTGGCTGGTGCTGACCGATTCGATCCGCATCCAGCCGGCCGAGTTCGCCAAGCTCGCGCTGGTTATCTGGGGCGCCGACCTGATCGCCCGCAAGCAGTCGCTCAAGCTGCTCGGCCGGGCGCGGCACCTGTTCGTGCCGCTGGTCCCGGCGGTATTGGTGATCGTCGGGCTGGTACTGCTCGGCGGCGACCTAGGCACCGCGGTGATCCTGGTGGCGGTGCTGCTCGCGCTGCTGTGGTTCGCCGGCACCCCGATCCGGTTCTTCGCCCTGCTGGTGACCGTGACCGTGCTCGCGGCGAGCTACTTCGCGTCGATCAACGGAGAGCGGGCCAGCCGGCTCACCACGTTCCGTGATCCGTTCGCGGATGTGCTTGACACCGGTTACCAGGCCGGTCAGGGGTTGTATGCGCTCGCCTCGGGTGGCCTGTTCGGGGTGGGGCTCGGTGCCAGCCGGCAGAAGTGGGGCGCCCTTCCCGAGCCGCACACCGACTTCATCTTCGCCATCATCGGCGAGGAGCTCGGTCTGGTCGGCACGCTGGTCGTGCTGCTGCTGCTGGGCATGCTCGCCTACGGCGGGATGCGGATCGCGCTGCGCACATCCGATACGTTCGTCCGGCTGGCCGCCGCCGGGATCACCAGCTGGCTGATGGTTCAGGCGGTGGTCAACGTCGGCGCGGTGCTCGGCCTGCTGCCGATCGCCGGGCTGCCGCTGCCGCTGGTGTCCTACGGTGGGTCGGCGTTGCTGCCCACCTTGTTCGGCCTTGGCATGCTGCTGTCGTTCGCCCGGGCCGAACCCGAAGCCAGGGCGGCGCTGGCCGCCCGCGGCCCGGGCCGGCTCCGCCGCACGGCGGGACACCTGCGCGGAGCCCGGGCGGGCTAGCGGCCGGACGACCGAGGAGGATCGAGCTGTGCATGTGGTGCTCGCCGGAGGTGGCACCGCCGGGCATATCTGGCCGGCGCTGGCGCTGGCCGACGCGCTGCGCCGGGACGACCCCGGCGTAGGGATCACCGCGCTCGGCACCGCCCGCGGGCTCGAGGTCAGCATGGTGCCCGAACACGGCTACGACCTGCGGCTGATCCCCGCCGTTCCGCTGCCCCGCCACCCCACGCTGGACCTGCTTTCGGTACCGGGCCGGGTGCGGGCGGCGGTTGCCGCCACCGGCGCGGTGCTCGACGACGTCAAGGCGGACGTGGTGGTCGGCTTCGGCGGCTACGTGGCGTTTCCCGCCTACCTGGCCGCCCGCCGCCGGCGGATCCCGATCGTGGTCCATGAGGCGAACGCCCGACCCGGGCTGGCGAACCGGATCGGCGCCCGGTTCACCCGGTTCGTGGCCACCAGCACACCCGATACCCGGTTGCCACATGCCCGGTTCGTGGGGATTCCGCTGCGCGCGCCGATCCTCGAACTGGACCGCGCGGCGATGCGCGGTCCGGCCCGATCCGACTTCGGTCTCGATCCGGCTGCGCCAACGCTGCTGGTCTCCGGCGGCTCGCAAGGGGCGCGCCGGCTCAATGAGGCGGCGGCCGCGGCGGCGCCGGCACTCGGCGCGGCCGGCATCCAGGTGCTGCACGTGCTCGGCCCGGCCAACACGGTGACCCTGCCGGACCGGCCCGCCGGCGCGCCGGCGTACCGGACCGTGCCGTTCGTGGAGCGGATGGAGCTGGCATATGCCGCGGCGGACTTCATGCTCGGCCGGGCCGGGGCGATGACGTGTGCCGAGCTCGCCGCCGTTGGGCTGCCGGCGGCATACGTACCACTCCCCATCGGCAACGGCGAGCAGCGGCTGAACGCGGAGCCGATCGTGCGGGCCGGCGGCGGCCTGCTGGTGGCCGACGGCCAGCTGAACGCGGCCTGGATCGAGCGGGAGCTGGTCCCGGTGCTTACCGATCCGGCGCGGCTGGCCGCGATGGGCGCGGCCGCGGCCGGTTGCGGGCACCGGGACGCCGACACGGTGCTGGTCCGGATGGTGCGCAAGGCGGCGG
>DATFRM010000513.1:0-16525 GCA_035263265.1 Actinomycetes bacterium | reverse complement strand
TCGAGGTGCCGTTCGCGACGATCCTCACGATGATCGAGGTCGACCCGTCCGATCCGGCGTTCAAGGACCCGACCAAATTCGTCGGACCCGTCTACGACAAGGCACAGGCCGACGCGCTGGCCGAGGAGAAGGGCTGGGCGTTCAAGCCGGACGGCGACTACTGGCGGCGGGTGGTTCCTTCGCCCGAGCCCAAGCGCATCTTCGAGATCCGGCCCATCCGGTGGCTCCTGGAACAGAACGCCGTCGTGATCTGCGCGGGCGGCGGGGGCGTGCCGACGATGTACCAGCCGGGCGAAGATCGGTTGCTGGTCGGCGTCGAAGCGGTGATCGACAAGGATCTGGCCAGCCAGCTGCTCGCCCGCGAGGTCGGGGCCGACGTGCTGGTCATGGCGACCGACGTCGATGGCGTATACACCGGCTGGGGTACGCCCGAGCAGCGCCGGTTGGAGCGGGTGACATCGAGCGAGCTGCGAGCGATGCCGTTCGCCGCCGGGTCGATGGGCCCCAAGGTGGAGGCGGCCGTCCGGTTCGTGGAAGGCACCGGCAAGCGGGCTGCGATCGGTGGCCTGACCGACATCGAAGCGATCGTTGCGGGCGACGCGGGGACCCAGGTGGTGGCGTCGTGAACGTTGTGCACGCCCGAAGGGAGACATGATGGAGACGTTCGGCGTCCACTCCGAGGTCGGCAAGCTGCGCAAGGTGATGGTCCACCGGCCGGACCTCAGCCTGCGCCGGTTGACCCCGTCGAACCATGACGATCTGCTGTTCGACGACGTGCTGTGGGTGGAACGGGCCCAGTACGAGCACGACCAGTTCGTCGCCCGGATGCGCGAGCGCGGAGTAGAGGTCTTCCTCCTCCAGACCCTGCTCTCGGAGGCGATTGCCGCGAGTGATGAGTGTCGCCGCCGGATGGTCGAGCTGACCGTGTCGGAGTACACGGTCGGCGTGTCCCTGGTAGACGAGGTTCGCACCGCACTGTATGCGCTTAAGCCCGACGATCTGGCCAAGCATCTGGTCGGCGGGATGACCGTGGACGAGTCGGGACTCGATCCCGGCAAGCTGAGCGGATCCTCGCTTCCGGCTGCCGCGCTCGGCTACGACACCAGCACGTTCATTCTCCCGCCGCTTCCTAACACGCTGTTCACTCGCGACTCGTCGTGCTGGATCTACGGCGGCGTCTCGATCAACCCGATGTACTGGCCCGCGCGCCGGCTGGAGGGGTACAACGTCGCTGCGATCTACCGCTACCACCCGATGTTCCAGGGTGCCGAGTTCGAGTACTGGTACCCGCACCTTGGCGACGACGGGCGGTTCAACATCGAGGACTTCGGCCGCTCCTCACTCGAGGGCGGTGACGTCCAGCCAATCGGCAACGGCACTGTGCTGATCGGTCTGAGCGAGCGCACGCAGGCCCGGATGATCGAGCAGATCGCGCGGGCGCTGTTCGCCAAGGGCGCGGCCGAGCGAGTGATCGCGGTGGTGATGACCAAGGATCGCGCGCATATGCACCTGGACACCGTGTTCACCATGCTGGACCGGGACAAGGTCACCCTGTACCCGAAGGTCGTCGACAATGTCCGGGCGATCAGCCTGCGGCCCGGGTCGTCCGAGGGGCGGTTCCACGTCACCGAGGAGGACAGCTTCCTCGGCGCGGTAGCCGACGCGCTCGGGGTACCCAAGGTCGAGGTGGTCCAGACCGGCGGCGACCGGTACCAGCAGGAACGCGAGCAGTGGGACGACGGCAACAACGTGGTCGCTCTCGAGCCGGGAGTGGTCGTCGCGTACGAGCGGAACACCTACACGAACACGAAGATGCGTGAGGCCGGCGTCGAGGTCATCACGATCGAGGGATTCGAACTCGGCAAGGGTCGCGGTGGTGGGCACTGCATGACCTGCCCGCTGCTCCGGGACCCGATCTAGGGGCGGGAGGTCGAAGGATGTCCGACGCCGTGCGGTGGCTGTGCGTTGTCATACTCGTGCTGCTCGTCGCGGGCCTGATCGCCTGGGCGCGCGGTCCGGATCACCATCGCGGCCCGCAGCAGGTCGGCGCGCTCGGCAGCGGCGTCCATTCCTCCTGGATCTCCACGGCCTAGGCACCGACGGTGTCTGAGACCACCCCGCCCGCCGCCGAAGCCGAGGAACGCGGGGGTCCGCGCGGCGACGGACCGCGGCCACCCAGCATGCTGGACGCGGTCCTGCCCGTTGTCGTGCTGATCGGGCTGCTCGCCCTCACGATCGCGCTGTTCGGGATCGACGCCACCAATGGCCCGCTGCAGGTTGCCCTGCTGCTCAGCGCGGCGTTCGCAAGCCTGATCGCGTTCAAGAACGGCTACACGGTCGCGGCAATCGCCGACGCGGCGGTCGGTGGCGTGACGTCGGCGATGGGAGCCATCTTCATCCTGCTCGCGGTCGGCGCCCTGATCGGGACCTGGAACATGGCCGGCACGATTCCGACCGTCGTCCACTACGGAATCGGATGGCTCAGTCCGACCTGGTTCTACTTCGCGGCCGCGCTGATCTGCGCCCTGGTCGGCATGATCACCGGCAGCTCCTGGACCACGGCCGGCACGCTCGGAGTCGCGTTCGTCGGAATGGCCAACATCATGGGCCTGAACGAGGCGATCGCGGCCGGCGCGGTGATCTGCGGCGCGTACTTCGGCGACAAGATGACCCCGCTGTCGGAGACGACCATCCTGGTGCCGAAGCTGGTGGGCGGTGGGCTCACGGTCGGCACGCACATCCGGAACATGTTCTGGACCGCCGGTCCCGCGCTCGGGATCAGCCTGGTCATCTTCCTGTTCATCGGCCTCGCCGCCGAGCCGACCGCGGCGGTCAGCACCGAAACGGCTCAGGATGCACTGGCGAACGAGTTCAACATCTCCTGGGTGAACCTGCTCCCGCTGATCCTGCTGCTGATCTTCACCCTTCGGAAGGCGCCACCGTTCCTCTCGATTCTCGGGTCGTCGCTGCTCGCCGGCATCCTGGCGCCGTTCACCCAGCCGGATGCGGTCAAGGCCTTTGTGAACGAGCCGGACCTCGGGTCGGTCGCCACCGGGATCAAGGCAATATTCGCGGCAATGGCAACCGGGTTTGTGAGCAACACCGGTGTGGAGCCCATTGACGAGCTGTTCTCCCGCGGCGGGATGGCAAGCTTCCTGACCACGATCTGGCTCGTGCTCGGCGCGCTGGCGTTCGCCGCCGTGATGGAGCATGCCGGGTTCCTGCACCGGTTGCTGGAGCCGGTGGTCGCCTGGGCGCGGTCGCGGGGGCAACTGATCCTGTCGGTCAATGGCAGCGGGATCGGTCTGAACGCGGTGGCCGGTGATCAGTACGTCGCGGACGTGTTGCCGGCGCGAATGTTCCGCGAAGAGTTCGCCAGGCGCGGTCTGGCTCCACAGGTACTGTCCCGCGCCGTCGAGGACTCGGGCACTGTGACCTCGGTACTGATCCCGTGGAACACGTGCGGCGCCTACATCTCCGGAGTGCTTGGCGTGTCGACTGCCGCCTACTTCCCGTTCTGCTTCTTCAACTTCCTCAGCCCGGTGCTCGACGTCCTGTACGGGTTCATCGGGTTCAAGGTTCCGACGCTGCCGGCCACCGAACCGCCAACGGCTGGGGCGCCGAACGATGTCGCCGAGCGGTCGGCCGGCATACCTATCGGATCAGGAGACTCCGATGACCGACGAGATGACGGCTGAAACGGAGCCGGTAGAGACGCAACGGCGGCGGTTCACGTTACCCTCCGCTTACACGATCTTGTTCGCGCTTATTGTGATCATGGCAATTGCTACCTGGATCATCCCGGCCGGTACCTACGACCTGGACAAGGAGGGCGCCCCGATCCCGGGGACCTACCACGAGGTCAAGTCGAACCCGCAACGGATCCTGGTCGACTCGGTCACCGCGCCGATCAACGGTCTCTACGGGATCGAGAACGCGGACGGCAACATCAACTACTACAACTCGGGAACGCTGTTCGGCGCGATCGATGTCGCGCTGTTCATCATCATCATCGGCGGGTTCCTCGGCGTCACGATGTCGACCGGTGCGATCCAGGCGGGCATCGGGAGGCTCGTTACCCGATTGCGCGGCCGAGAACGGTTGATGATCCCGATCTTGATGACGGTGTTCGCGCTCGGCGGGACGACCTACGGCATGGCCGAGGAGAGCCTGGCGTTCTACGTCCTCGTCATCACCGTGCTGATCGCCGCCGGCTACGACGCGCTCACCGGGGCCGCCGTGGTCTTGCTCGGGTGCGGGATCGGCACGCTCGGATCGACGGTCAACCCGTTCGCGACCGGCATCGCGTCCGGGTTCGCCGGCATCTCGATCAGTGACGGCCTGCTGTCCCGCTTGTTCATTCTCATCGTCGGCCTGGCGATCGGCATCTTCTTCGTGCTGCGGTACGCCGATCGGGTCAAACGCGATCCCGCGGCGTCGATGGTCTACGACATGAAGGCCGACAACGAGGCGCGCTTCCAGGTGCAGGACGAGGGCGGGGGCGGCAGTGTCGGGATCCTGACGGGTCGGCACAAGGTGATCCTTACGGTCTTCGCGTTGGCGTTCGTGGTGATGATGTACGGCGTCATTCCGTGGGAGGACCTGGGCATCGGGCTGCCGACGTTGTGGTGGTGGTTCCCCGAGATGACCGCTTCCTTCATCGTGTTCGCCGTCGTGATCGGCCTCATCGGGCGGATGCGGGAGAGCGACTTGACCGAGTCATTCGTCGCCGGGGCTCGGGACCTGCTCGGGGTCGCATTGATCATCGGAATCGCCCGGGGCATCACCGTGATCATGAACAATGGCCAGATCACCGACACCGTCCTGCACTGGGCCGAGTCCGCGCTCGGGGACGTCGGGAAGGCCGCCTTCTCGATCGTGATGTTCCTGCTCTTCCTGCCGCTGTCTTTCCTGATTCCGTCCTCCTCGGGCCTGGCCACGGTGGCGATGCCGATCATGGCGCCGCTGGCGAGCTTCGTCGACGTACCGGCCAGCCTGGTTGTGACCGCATACCAGAGCGCGAACGGGTTGATGAACCTGTTCATCCCGACCTCGGCGGTCGTGATGGGCGGACTGGCCATCGCCCGCGTCCCGTACGGCCGCTACCTTCGCTGGGTGTGGCCGCTGCTTGCGCTGCTGGCGGTGCTCGTCATCATCGTGCTAGCGATCGGAGCTCTGGTGGTATGAACGCGAATGAGGTCAGCCGTCCAGGTTCGGTCCGCCTCGTGCGGCGAGCCATAGGCCTTACCGTCGCCGCCCTACTACTCGCCGCGTGCGGCGGGGACGGCCTGGAAGGCGCGGGGACCCGGAGCCCCTCGCCCTCCATAGCGCTGCCGACGGCGAGCGCGACCCGGTCACCGACCCGCACGGAGTCTCCGACCACGTCTGAGGCGCCGAGTCCGACCGAGACCCGCACACCGATCCGATCGGAGACTCCGACACCGACCAAGCCGGAGAGCCCGACACCGACCCGGACGATCACGACAACAAAACCGCCGTATCCGGGCGGCGAGCCGCCGAACTCGACTAGGACAGTCACCGCAACCGCAACCGCGACCGCAACCGCGACTGCGACTGCGACTGCGACGAAGACAGCAAGCCCAAGCCCGACCCCGACCGAGTCGCCCACGCCGTCGCCGAGCCCCACCGAGGCGGTCGCGTCCACCGAGAGCGGCGGCACGCCGGCCTGGTTCTGGTGGCTGCTTGCGGCTCTCGCGGTCGCCCTCGCCATCGGAATTCCGCTTCTGTTGCAGGCTCGCCGGCGGCAGGCGTGGCGGAGTGATCTGGCGGCCGCCGAGGGCGAGGTGGCATGGTTCGCGCGCGCGCTCATCCCCGAGCTTCGGCGGGCGGGTTCCGCGGACCAGATCGCGGGCGGCTGGGCCGTTGCGTCCAGCCGGGTCGGAGCGCTCGAGGATCAGCTCGTCGCGCTCGAGGCGTCCGCTCCGGGTGACGCCGACCGGGCCCGGGCCAGCGTGCTGCGAGACGCGGTTCGCCAATCCCGGGTCCAGCTGGAGGAGCTCGTTCGATCCGGGGTCCCCGGCGCGCTTTTCCGTGATCTGGACGCGATTGCTGCCCGGCTCGAGACGGCCCTGCAGGCGGTGAGCCCACCCGGATGACACGAGCGGTCTAGGGGCGCTGGCCAGCGCGGAATAGCCTGTGTGGGGACGCACCGGCCGGGGTACGAGGTGCAGAGCCTGGAGGTGGTCCGGTCAGTGGCGCTCGTGGGTTGCGGCACTGGTACGACCCACGTTGCCGAGGCGGACGAGGGGAGAAGGCAGTGGCTAAGGCGGTTGGCATTGACCTTGGTACGACCAACTCGGTGATCGCGGCAGTGGAAGGTGGACAGCCGTCGGTCATCCCGAACGCCGAGGGGCAGCGAACGACCCCGTCGGTGGTGGCGTTCACCGAGCAGGGGGAACGGCTGGTCGGCCAGCTCGCTCGGCGCCAGGCGATCCTAAACCCGAAGGGCACCATCTACTCCGCCAAGCGCTTCATCGGCCGGCGGTTCGACGAAGTCAGCAGCGAGATCAACGCGGTGTCGTTCGACGTGGTGGCCGGTCCGGACGGCGCGGTCCGGTTCAAGGTGCGCGACAAGATGTACGCGCCCGAGGAGATCTCCGCGCAAGTGCTCCGCAAGCTCGTCGAGGACGCCGGCAAGTTCCTGGGGGAGCGGGTCACCGAGGCGGTGATCACGGTGCCCGCGTACTTCAACGATGCGCAGCGGCAAGCGACCAAGGACGCCGGCCGGATTGCCGGGCTCGAAGTGTTGCGGATCATCAACGAGCCGACCGCGGCTGCGCTTGCGTACGGACTGGACAAGCGGCAGAACGAGACGGTGCTGGTCTTCGACCTGGGCGGCGGCACGTTCGACGTGAGCATCCTCACCGTGGGCGAAGGTGTGGTCGAGGTTCAGGCCACCGCGGGTGACGGCCACCTGGGCGGCGACGACTTCGACCGCCGACTGGTAGATCATCTGGCGGACGAGTTCCAGCGGGATCAGGGCATCGACTTGCGGCAGGATCCGCAGGCGCTCCAGCGGCTGTTCGAGGCCGCGGAGAAAGCCAAGGTCGAGCTGTCGTCGGTGTCCCAGACGCAGGTGAACCTGCCGTTCGTCACCGCGGACGCCAGCGGACCAAAGCACCTGGTGATGACGGTGATGCGCTCCACCTTCGACCAGATCACCGCCGATCTCGTCGAGCGCACGCTCGGACCGGTCAAGCAGGCCATGACCGATGCCAAGGTCACCGCGAACGACATCGACGAGGTGATCCTGGTCGGTGGCTCGACCCGCATCCCGGCAGTACAGCAGGTCGTCCGGCGGTTGACCGGCGGCAAGGACCCGAACATGACCGTCAACCCCGATGAGGTAGTGGCGGTCGGGGCGGCGATTCAGGCCGCGGTGCTCAAGGGCGAGGTGAAGGACGTTCTCCTGCTCGATGTCACGCCGCTGTCGCTGGGCGTCGAGACGCTCGGCGCGATGATGACGAGAGTGATCGAGCGGAACACGACGATCCCGGCCCGGCGCACCGAGGTGTTCAGCACCGCGGAGGACAGCCAGTCCGCGGTGGATGTCGTAGTGCTGCAGGGGGAGCGGGAACGGGCCTCGGACAACCGCGTGCTCGGCCGGTTCAGGCTCGAGGGAATCCGCCCAGCGTCACGTGGCATGCCGCAGGTGGAGGTCACGTTCGACATCGACGCCAACGGCATCCTGCACGTTGCCGCGAAAGACAAGGACACCGGTGCCGAGCAGCAGATCACGATCAGTGAGAGCTCGAACCTGGACAAGTCCGAGGTCGACCGGATGGTCGCCGATGCGGAGCAGCACCGGGGCGAGGACGCCCGGCTACGGCAGGAGGTGGACGCGCGCAACGAGCTGGATGCGGTCGCGTACCAGGTCGAGCGGCAGCTGCGCGAGCTTGGCGATCAGGTTGCCGCCCACGACAAGGCACGCGCCGAGATGCTGGTGGCCGACGCACGCCAGGCGGTCAAGGACAACGCTCCATTGGATCGGGTGCGCTCCTTGACCGCGGAGCTGCAGCAGCTGTACCACGGGCTGGCCGCCAGCCGTCCGCAGGACCAGGGGACCGGGCAGTCTTCCGATCGCGGGCCCGATGACGACGATGTGATCGATGCCGACTTCACAGTGAGCTGATCGCGGTGACCGAGCAGAACCCCATCCCGGGACAGTCAGCGACCAACGATGCAGCCGCGCGAGCCGGCGCTGCGGGGACTCCCGCCGGCGCGGCGGCGGCCGATGGCGTTGCCGCGGACACAGGGCCTGTCCCGGGCGGCACGGCAGCGGCCGTAGCTGACCTCGAGGACAGGCTGCGCCGGGCATTGGCCGATCTGGACAACATGCGCAAGCGCTACGACCGGGAACTCTCCCGTGAGCGGGCGGCGGAACGGGCCAGGCTGGCGGCGCTGTGGCTGCCGATTGTCGATGACCTGGACCGGGCGCTGGAGCACGCGGACGGGGATCCGGCCGCGCTGATCGAGGGAATCCGAGCGGTGCGAGATCAGGCGGTGGCCACCCTGGACCGGCTGGGATTCCCACGATTCACCGACGTCGGGCACCCATTCGATCCGGCGCGACACGAAGCCATGGGCGTAGTCCGCGCCGACGCTCCAGCGGGCACCGTGGTGGCGGCCGTCCGGCCGGGCTACGGCAGCGACGAGTCGCTGCTGCGTCCCGCCGGAGTCGTGGTCGCCGGCGGCTCCACCGATGGCTGATCGTCGCGATTTCTACGAGGCGCTCGGCGTGCCCCGTAACGCCTCGCCGGAGGAGATCCAGCGGGCGTACCGGAAGCTGGCGCGCACCTACCATCCGGACGTCAACAAGGCGCCCGATGCGGAGGAGCGCTTCAAGGAGGTCTCCGAGGCGTATGACGTGTTGTCCGATCCGGAGCTGCGAAGCCGCTATGACGCGTTCGGGCACGACTTCCGGCAGGTGCCGGAGGGGGTAGATCCGCAAACCTGGGCCCGGGCCCGGGCGGGAGCGCGGTCGGGCAGACCACGCGCCGGTCGGCAGGCGCCGGGGCAAGAGGGCGTGTGGTTCGACTTCGGCCCGGAGGGGTCGGTGGAGGGCATCGACATCGAGGACCTCCTCGGTGGCATGTTCGGGGGGCGCGGCCGGCGCGACTGGGGCCCCATCACCGGGGCCGATCAGGAGTTCGAGCTGGAGCTGTCCGTTGAGGAGGCCTACCTGGGCGTGCATCGCTGGATCCAGGTTTCCGGCCCTGATGGCACGCGCAGCTTGGAGGTCACCGTTCCGGCCGGCGTCACCGACGGTCAGCGGATCAGGCTGGCCGGCCAAGGCGGGCAGGGAACCGGGGGAGCAGCGCCCGGTGACCTCTACCTGGTAGTCCGGCTCAAGCCGCATCCCCGCTACCGGGTCCAGGGGCGCGACATTTACGTCGATCTGCCGCTCACGCCGTGGGAGGCCGCGTCGGGTGCGTCGGTGCCGGTGGAGACTCCCGGTGGGGAGGCGAAGGTACAGGTGCCGCCCGGTTCGTCCAGTGGTCGGCGGCTGCGGCTGCGCGGCCGGGGAATGCCGGCCCGGCAGGGATCAGCCGGCGACTTGTACGCGGAAGTGCGGATCATGGTGCCGACCGGACTTACCGACGAGGAACGCCGGCTGTTCGAGCAGCTGGCCGCGGCATCGACCTTCGACCCGAGGAAGCAGCGATGAATAACGCGCTGGCCCGGCCGATCCGGCTCGATCTGGACTCGTTCGCGCGGGCCGCGGGCCTGCACCCGCAGCTGCTGCGCCAGCTGGTTGCCCTGGGCCTGCTCGAGCCGGTTCGGGACGTGTCCGGGCAGCTGTGGTTCAGCTGGGACGACTTCGCCAAGGTGGCCCGAATCCAGCGACTGCGAGCGGCGTTTTCGCTGAACTATGCGGCGCTTGGCCTGGTCGTGGATCTGCTCGACCGGATCGCCGAACTAGAGGCCGAGCGCCGGGGCGTTCGCTGGGTCGGCCGCCGGTTGCCCTGAGTCCGTCTGTGCTCGCGGCCGTGTTCGGAGGAGCAGCGTGGCTGAGCGAGTTATCGAGACGAACGGCGTCGAGTTGTGTACGGAGCCGTTCGGCGATCCGAACGATCCGCCGGTCCTGCTCGTTGCGGGACTCGGATCCTCGATGTTGTGGTGGGAGGAGGGACTGTGCCGGATGCTCGCCGCCGGCGGGCGCTACGTGATCCGGTACGACCACCGCGACACCGGCCGATCGGTGACGTATGAGCATGGTCGTCCCGGGTACACCGGTGGCGATCTGGTCGCCGATGCCGCGGGGGTGCTCGACGCCTACGACATCGGGTCCGCGCACGTCGTGGGCGTGTCGGCGGGTGGCGCGCTCGCGCAACTGCTCGCGGTCGACTTCCGGGATCGGGTTCGCTCGCTGGTCCTGATCAGCACGTCCTCGGCGCTGCCCACCGGCCACGGAGGACTGCCGCCGCCGACCGAGGCGTTCGGGCAGTTCGTGGCGACCGCTCAGGTGGACTGGTCGGATACCGGGTCGGTGGTCGACTACCTGGTCGACTACTCACGCATGCTGGCGGGGGACCAGCGCCGATTCGAGGAGGCGGCGGCTCGAGACTTCATCCGCCGTGACGCTGCACGGGCTCGCGACTTCGCGGCGATCCACAACCATGACGCGATCGCGGACGACGGCCGGTCGCACGAGCCGCTGTCGTCGATCGCCGTGCCCACCCTGGTCATCCACGGCAGCGCCGACCCAATGTTCCCCATCGCGCACGGCGAGGCGCTGGCAGCGGAGATTCCCGACGCAAAGCTGCTTCCGTTGCCGGGGGCGGGTCACGGCGTCTACTCGGCGGACTGGGAGACGATCGTGCGCGCGGTCCTCGACCACACGGCCGCGCGACCCTCCGGCACCTAATGCCCGGCGGCGGAGCCGGCGCCGCCTGGTGGTTCGTTAGGTCTCCATGAGCTGGTTCCAGGCCCGTGGCGCGCTCGACCGAACATTCGAGATCAGCCTGATCGTCAAGGGACTCGACGGGCTACTCGAACTTGTCGGCGGTCTGTTTCTCCTCGTCGTCAGCCCGGCCACGATCAGCACATTCACCGTCCGCATCACCCAGCACGAGCTGTCCGAGGACCCGCACGACTTCATCGCCACCCGTGTGCTGCATCTCGGCACCGGACTGACCGGTTCCGCCACCCACTTCGCCGCCGCGTATCTGCTCCTGCACGGGATCGTCAAAGTCGGGCTCGTCGTGGCGGTGCTCCGCAACCAGCTGTGGGCGTACCCCTGCCTGATCGCGTTCCTGCTCACGTTCATCGGCTACCAGCTCTACCGCATCGCCATCGAGCCCACGGCCTGGCTGATCGCGCTAACCATCTTCGACGTGTTCGTGGCCTGGCTGACTTGGCGCGAGTGGAACAAGCAGCGGCTCCAGCCTCGCCCGGCCTAGTCGCTGTTCGGCGATCCGCCGATGCGGCTACCGTCTTGATCGGCACCTGGGTGAGGAGGTTGATCCGTTGGACGGCCAACTTCAGGTCGGGATCGTCGGGTACGGCCTCGCCGGTCGGATATTTCACGGGCAATTGATTAGAGCTGAGCCGGCAATGCGCGTCGCGGCCGTGGTGACGCGGAACCCTGAGCGGCGGGCCCAAGCCGCTGACGACCATCCGGATGTGGCTCTGCACCCGAGCCTCGACGAGATGCTTGACGCGGGCGGTCTCGATCTCGTCGTCATCGCCTCGCCGAGCGACCAGCACGCGCCCGGTGCACTGGCCTGCCTCGAAGCCGGGCTTCCGGTCGTGGTCGACAAGCCGCTTGCCATCGATGCCGCCCAGGCCCGGGGCGTCGTGGAGCAGGCCGCGCAGGCGGGCGTCCCGGTTACGGTCTTCCAGAACCGGCGCTGGGATTCCGACGTGCTCACGTTGCGGCGCCTCATCGACGACGCCGAGCTCGGTGAGGTGGTGCGGTTCGAGTCACGGTTCGAGCGCTGGCGTCCGAACTTGACGCCAGGAAAGCGATCCGAGGGCACCGGACCAGGCGGCGGGATCCTGCTCGACCTCGGCAGTCATCTCGTGGACCAGGCGACGCATCTGTTCGGGCCAGTGCTCGACCTGCACGGTGAGGTTGCCGCGCGGCGAGGCGGCGCAGACGACGACGTGTTCTGCTCGCTGGAACACGAGTCGGGGGTACGTAGCCACCTGTCGGCGACCGCGCTGGCCGGGGCGCCCGGTCCACGCCTGCGGGTGCTCGGGACACACGGCGCATACGTTGTCGAGCCGTTGGACGGTCAGGAGGAGATGCTGCGGGCCGGGCGTGGCCCGGAGGATGCGAGCTATGGCGTCGAACCGCAGGAGCGGTGGGGACGGCTGCATCGCGGCGATGAGGTGCGGCCGGTCCGCTCCGAGCGCGGCCGCTGGGATCTGTTCTACGCCGAGGTGGCGTCCGCCTTGACCGATGGAACGCCGATGCCGGTCGATCCGTGGGACGCCGTCCGCACCCACGACGTGCTGGACCGGATCCGCAGCGATGCCGCGCCGACAGAGCGCGCCCCGAGCTGAGCCGGCGTCCCGAGCCGATCCGACCAAGATGAGCAGGCTTCTCGACGCGCTGACCGGCCTGCCCGCCGGGTGGGTCTATCTTCTCGTCGCGGTGCTGGTGTTCGCCGAGGATGCCGTTTTGGTCGGTTTCCTGCTGCCGGGCGAGACGGCGGCGATCCTCGGCGGTGTGACCGCCAGCACCGGCCACACTCACCTGGCGGCGATGATCCTGATCGTGGTGGTGGCCGCCATCCTCGGTGACAGCGTTGGCTACGAGATCGGTGCCCGCTACGGAATTCACCTGCTGCGCCTGCCCTACCTGGCCCGCCGCCGCGAGCGGATCGACCGCGCCCGCTCCTATCTGGCCCACCGTGGCGGTCCGGCGGTGTTTCTCGGCCGATCCGTGGCGTTCCTGCGCGCGATGATGCCGTTCCTGGCCGGGCTCGCGCATATGCGCTACCGCATCTTCCTGGCTTACAACGCCGCGGGCGGATTGGTGTGGGGAGTCGCCGTGGTCCTACTCGGCTTCTTCGCCGGGCTGTCCTACCAGCGGGTTGCGGACAGGTTCGGGCAAGCCGCGGCGATCACGCTGACTGTCATTGCCGTAGTGGGGTTGATCACCTGGCGGATTCGCCGCGATCGCGGCGACGGCGACAGGGCCGAAGGCGGTTGATCTCGGCCGATTGCTGTCACTTACGGCGGGGTATCGGCCGAGCCAACGTTGCGGTCGAGCCAGTCGTTGAGCGGCTGAGCGGCGCGCAAGAAGTCCACAACCCGGCGTTTCGCCGCGGCGGTACCCAGCCAGGCTCCGACCGGCCACTGCTTCCAGGCGATCAAGCCCTTGTGCCGGAGCAGCTCAATCCGTGGATGATCCTTGGCGTACCCCTTGGGCGCCGACTTGAGCCGATCGTGGCCGGTCACCTCGATGCTCTGCTTGCCGGCCACCCGAATGATCTCCTCCAGCTCGGCACCGGTCCGGTCCGCGTCCACCGCCTCCCGGTAACGGGCCAGCTGATCAGGCGCCATGACGTACATCCCGCTACCGGCCGCCAGACCCCGGGCGGACAGCTGGATGTAGCCGCCACGGTCCAGGGTGGCGCCGATCGCCGTCTTATACGGAGTCTTGTCGGGGCTGAACCGGATGTCCCGATAGGGCCGGAAGATCTTGCTGGCGCCGAACTGCGGTTCGAGCTCGGCGAGCAAAGCCACCATCGGACCATGAACCGCCTCGTCGTAGATCGCCTTGTGGGCAGTCCAGTAGATCTTCGAGTTGTCGGCTTCGAGTCCCTCGTAGAACTCCAGGGCCTCGGCCGGCCAGCCGGTGAACGCCATGAACTGGACGCTACCGCCCGCCACCGTCAATTCGCGCTGCTGGTGACGGCACCACTACGCGTAAGTCTCCCTATCTTCTTGGCGGCGGACCCGCCGCATGCCGGATATACGCCAGGTTGCGCCGCTCGCCCGGGCCGGCACGTCGCGAGCGGTCTAGGGTCGGGGCGACGATCCGGTGCCGATTCAGTCGGCCGCTCGATCCAGAAGGAGGCGACCCATGGTCACGGTAGGACTGCTAGCGATACTCAACGCCAAGTCGGGTAAGGAGGGCGAGCTGGCGTCGTTCCTGGAGAGCGCGCTGCCGCTGGCCCAAGCCGAGGACGAGACGATCGCCTGGTTCGCCTTCAAGATCGACGACGCGACCTACGGAATCTACGACGTCTTCCCCGGGTCGGAGGGTCGCCAGGCCCACCTCAACGGATCCATCGCTGCTGCGCTATTGGGCAGGGCCGACGAACTGCTGAGCTCGCCGCCGGACATCAAGCCGATCGACGTGCTGGCCGCGAAGCTTCCCGGCTGACGAACGAGACCCGGTCCCCGGGTCCGGGTCATGCCGTCCGGCGCCGAAACCTCGCGGGGCGGGCTGCGGCACACCGGAGTCAGTAGCGCCGGACAAAGAGGGTGAATCCGCACCGGAGCTCCCGTCAGTACAACTGGTACCCCTACAGCCACCGGCCAGGAGGTAGCCAGCCATGTCGGCAGTCAGCATGACGCCCCCTCGAGGTCTCTCCGTCGCCGCGATCAACGGGCGGTACCACCGGACCGCGCTCACCGTGTTCATGGTCATTGTGTTGGCCCATTGGGCGGAGCATGTCGTCCAGGCGTACCAGGTTTGGGTGCTCGACCGGCCACGGCCACAGGCGCGCGGCGTGCTCGGCCAGCTCTTTCCGTGGCTGGTGTCCTCGGAGTGGCTGCACTACTGGTACGCGATCGTGATGCTTGTCGGGTTGTTCCTGCTTCGGCCGGGGTTCGCGGGTCGAGCCCGATTCTGGTGGACCGTGGCGCTGGTCATCCAGTTCTGGCACCACATCGAACACCTGCTGCTGCTCATCCAGGCGCAGACCCACACGTTCTTTTTCGGCGGCGCCGTCCCGACCAGCGTCGCCCAGGTGTTCATTCCACGGGTGGAGCTGCACCTGTTCTACAACTCGATCGTCTTCATCCCGATGGTGATCGCCGTCTACCTGCATCTGCGACCCAACGAGCGGGAGCTACGCGCCACGTCGTGCACCTGCGGACGCAACGACCGGGTGCCCGGCGCCCTGGCCGCTCCGGCCGTGTGAGCGTGCCCTGGTTGCCACGACTGGCAGCGGCCGTCGCCGCAGCCGTGGTGCTCGCGGTCGGGGTGGCACTGGTGCTGACGGAGGGTTCGCAGGACCGCAACCACGCCGCGGTGACGTCGACAAGCCCGGCTGACGGGGCGACGCTGCAGCAGGCGCCGACCGAGGTCGGGCTGGCATTCACCGGGCCGGTCGATCCGAACCGGTCCCACATCTTCGTGCTTGACGGATCTGGAACGACATCAGCCCGCCCCGCGGGCGCACTACGCCAGACCGCGCCGCAGTCCCTGAGCCAGCCGATCAGCGTGCCGGCAACCGGTCTGGTGACGGTCACATACCACGTGACCTTCACCGATGGGGCTGCGGTGGCCGGCTCGTTGCGGTTCACCGTGGGATCCAACAACGGTGCCGACCAGCCGGCGCCGGTATCGGGGCACAACCACGGCATCGACCCAGTCAGCGCCGGGCTGCTCCTGGCCGACGGGATCACCGTGCTGGCCGTCCTGGTACTCCTGCTGCGCCGGCCCCGCCGCAGCGCACCGGTCGTGAGGTGATCGTGGACACCTTGTTCCCGGCGCCGGTGCTGGCGTCGCTGCGGGCCGCTCCCGACCAGCCGGCGCTCGAGATTGGGTCGCGCTCGGTCACTCGCGCCGAGTTGGTCGCCATGGTGCGCCGCGTCGTCACCGGCCTACGCGAGGCCGGTCTCGGTCCGGGCAACGGGGTGGGGATGGTGCTGCCGCTGTCGCCGGAGGCGTACGCGGCGCATCTCGCGGCGCACGCCCTCGGCTGCCGGGTCGCCGCGGCCCGCCCGGCTTGGAGTCCCGACCAGCTCGCACACGCGCTGGACCGCGGCCGGTTCGACGCGGTCGTCGCCGATGCGCGCATCGACCGGCCCGCCCTCCTGCTGGGCGACCTGCTCGACCGGCCCGACCCCGGTGAGCGAATCCCGAATCTTGCCCGGCCCGACGATGTCGCCCGGCTGACCTACACCAGCGGCAGCACCGGCCAGCCCAAGGCGTGCGTGCACTCGTACCGCGCCATCAGCCTGGCCTACCAGCGCGATCGGTGGGCACCGGCCCTGGCCCGGTTCCTGACCGCCTTCCACCGGTGCCTGATCAAAGAGAACTTCGCCAGCCCGGTTATGTTCACTTACCTCGGGCGTTGCCTCGTAGTCGGCGGGACGGCAGTGCTGGTTGGCGACCACACCGTGGCGGAGGCCATCGACCGGTACCGGGTGAGCGCGGCGCTGATCCGGCCGGAGCAGATGCACGAGCTGCTGCGCTCACCAGCGGATCTCAGCAGCCTGCGCGCCGTAATGCTTGGCGGCTCGCCCGCCAGCCCTCAGCTCCTGGAGACGGCGACGCAGCGGCTCGGACCGATCGTGTGGCAGGGGTACGGGCAGG
>DATFRM010000512.1:0-2045 GCA_035263265.1 Actinomycetes bacterium | reverse complement strand
AGCTGGCCCCGGCAATGTCGAAGTCGGCGGCAGTGTTGGTATCCCGCTCGATCGCGGCCAGCACCAGGTGCTCGACCGGACCGGCGTCGGCTAGTGCGGCTGCGATGGTCTCCGGCCTGGACAGGTCCACGGCGAGCGAGCTGGTGTTTCCACCGACCTCCGCGGCGATCTTCGCGCACCGATCGGTATCGCGGCCGGTCAGCACCACGTCCCGACCCTTGTCGGCGAAGTACTTGGCGATCTCCCGGCCGATCCCGGCGGTTCCGCCCACCACCATCACGGCACCCCGGTCGGTCCGCTCGGTTTCCGACATCACCGCTGCTCCTCTTCGTCCGTACCGACTTCGTCCGTACCGACGTCGTCCGAACCGACGTCGTCCGTACCGCCCGTCTCGGCCGCGGCGCGCAGGTAGTCCCAGTCCCGGACGAACCGGTAGGAGTGCCGCCGCGGCGGTTGCGGCGCCTGGGTCTCCAGCCAGCGCACCGGACCGTCGCCTACGTTACGGAACCCGTGCACGCACCCAACACCGGCGAACGCGACATCGCCGGCTCCGAGCCGGTAGAGCTGACCGTCGAACTGCGCCTCGGCCTCGCCCTCCAGGAACAGGTAGGTCTCCTCGAACGGGTGATCGTGTGGGCCGGCGACCCCATCCGGCTCGTACTGAACCATGAACATCGTGGTCAGCTGCGCACCGAGATCGGAGTCCACCATCATCTTCACGGTGATCCCGCTGTAGACCAGCAGCGCGGTTCGCATGCCGGCGGAGGCTGCGAGCAGATCCTGGGACTGTTTGCCGACCTCCATATTGGCCGACTCGATGTGGCCGAACAGCCGGGTCCGCGGGTCGCGCACGTCGACCGGAATCGCCGGCGACCGCGGTGCCAGCGGAGTGTCCGGAACCCGCACGGTGTCCCCGCCGCGCCGGGCGCGTGGCTGGGGCGCGAGCATGTCGGCCCACCGGGCCTCGACCTCCCCGTCGTTGTGCCACGCGTGCGGCATCCCGACCGGGACCAGCGCGTAGTCCCCTGGCTGCAACAGGTGGGTGCCGTCCGTGGTCTGCAGCACAACCGCGCCGGACAGCATGAAAACGGCTTCCTCGTAGGAGTGCACCCGGGCCGGCAGCGAGCCGCCTGGAGCCAGGGCGCAGATGCCGAACCCGGTGTGCACCGCACCGGGCACCGACTCGTCGACGATCGACCAGCGCTGCAGATCGGCCGCCCGCCCGGGCCGAGCCCGCCCGGGCCGAGCCCACCCGGGCGGAGCCTGCCCGGGCGGCTCGAACCGCGCCGACGATGCGAGTGCGACCAGGTGCCGTTCGGTCATGCCGGCTGAGCTGCGCGGGCTGCCGCCTGCTCCGCTAGGTAGTCGCGCGACGCCTCGACCTCACGGCGCGCCTTGTCCACGTCCGCAAGCAGCTTGCCGCCGCGCTTGCGCACCTCACCGTTGACGATGACCGTGTCGACATTGGAGACGTCCGCGCTCAGCGTGACCGCTGCCACCGGGTCGATGATCGGCGCCATGTTGAGCGCGCGCGCGTCGATCAGCACAACATCGGCCTTCTTGCCCGGGGTCAACGATCCGGTGCGGTCCTCCAGTCCAGCTACGAAGGCGCCGTTGATGGTGGCGAACTCCAGCATCTGCTGTGCGGTGAGCAGCCCCTCGGCCGGCTCGTTCGCCTCCCAGAAGATCGCGTTCCGCCGGGCCCGCTCGGCGCCGAACGCGGCCCGGATCTGGGTGAACATGTCACCCGGAACCGTGGTCACCACGTCGATGCTCAGGCTGGGGCGAAGCCCGTACTCCAGCGTCTTCACCACCGGCGGCCAGCCGTGACCCATCTGCACCTCGACCTGCGGAGCGATCGAGATCGTGCCGCCGCTGTCCCGGACCATACCCCACTCCTCGTCGCTGAAGTAGCAACAGTGGATGTAGGTCGTGTCAGAGCCGAGTAGGTCGAGGTCGTGCAGCTGCTTGACCATGCCGAACCGGCCGGCCAGCCGGCCCATCGCGACATGCACGGTGATCGGGATGCCGACCTCGCGGGCCAG
>DATFRM010000511.1:0-4971 GCA_035263265.1 Actinomycetes bacterium | reverse complement strand
TTGGCCCGGCGCGGAGTGAACGCGCTGGTGTTCCGGGGCGAGGACGGGCTGGACGAGCTGACCACGACGACCACGTCGCGGGTCTGGCTGTCCCGGTCGGGCGCGGTTACCGAGCTCCGGTTGGATCCGCTCGACCTCGGGCTGCGGCGTGCCCAGCCGGCCGACCTGCGCGGCGGCGACGCGCCGGTCAACGCTGCCGTGGCGCGCGCGGTGCTGGCCGGCGAGCACGGTCCGGTCCGGGACGCCGTGCTGCTCAACGCCGCCGCGGCCCTGGCGGCCTACGAGATGACCGATAGCGGGCTGGTGGAGCAGCTGGCCGCCGGACTGCCTCGGGCCGCCGAAGCAATTGATTCGGGCGCCGCCGCGGCGCTACTCGACCAGTGGGTCGCCAATACCCAGGAGCGAGCCAAGCAGAGCTGACCCGGGCTGCGGCTCACCCCGTGTCGGTCCGTGCTGCCGGAACTACTGCGCTTCAGTCGTGATCACGGAGATTCAGGGTGCGGTTGTCCGTACCGAACCATCCGTGATCACGCCGCGCGGACGGCTAGGCGGTGCCGAGGGCGAATGCGGCTTCCAGATCGTGGCGCGAGTAGGTACGGAACGCGACGTGCGTCTCGGTCCCGACGATGCCGTCGATCTTGTTGATCCGCCCGGGGATGACATCGGCAAGATCCTCGTGCCGGCGCACCCGGACCATTGCGATCAGGTCGAACTCACCGGTCACCGAGTAAACCTCGCTCACCGAGTCGATTTCGGCCATGGCCTCGGCGACCTCGGGTATCCGGTCCACGGCCGCGTTCACCAGGACGATCGCGGTAATCACCGGCCAGCTCCCTTCGGTAGTCGTCGAGGCGTACACCAAGCGATTGACCTGGCGTAGCTGTCGGCGGGCAGCCTAGTACGGCAGCCGACCCGGTGGTGGGACTGCCGGCTCGAAGCGGGGCGGCTCCCGGCGCGGCCGCCGGAGGAAGAGCGCCGCATACCCGAAGCCGGCGATGAACCCGGCGACGTGCGCCGCGTACGCCACCCCGGTCGACTCGGACACCCCCATGCCCTGGAAGTAGATCCACTGCAGCACGAACCAGGTGCCGAGCACGATCCAGGCCGGGAGCGCCACCGGCAGGAACAGCAGAAATGGCACGAGGCTGGTCACCCGGGCCCGTGGATAGAGCCACAGGTACGCGCCGAGCACGCCGGCGATGGCCCCGGACGCGCCCACCAGCGGCTGGGTCGAGTCGGCGTTGAGCGCGGCGAACGCGTAGGTCGCGATGTAACCGCACGCTATATAGAACAGCAAGAACTGCAGATGGCCGAGCCGATCCTCGACGTTGTTGCCGAACACGAACAGGAACAGCATGTTGCCGATCAGGTGGAGCCAGCCTCCGTGCAGGAACATCGCGTACAGCACGGACAGGAACGGGATCTTCGTGTGGTCCGGGACCCTGCACGCCACCACCCGGCTCCCGACCGCGACTCGAACCACGTCCGGATCAAGCGGCTTGTTGCGGATCAGCTCACGCGGGATGGCCGCGTACTCGATGAAGTAAACCGCTTGCTTGCACGCCTCGTCGGCTCGGCTGCGCGACGAACTGGACAGCCCGGACAGTGGTCCCAGCACGAACAGCACGACGTTGATCGCGATAAGCGCATACGTGACGTACGCGGTGCGCTGCGTCGGGTTTCGGTCGTGGATCGGGATGACCACCGTGCGATCATCTCGCAGGTCGATGGACCGGGCGCAGCGCGGGGCGCGGATTCCCTTCCAATTGGAGAGCGTCGTCGTCGAATGCGGCGTCGATCCAGTCCTTCACCGACTCGGCGCCATGCACCGGCACCGCCCACTCCCCATCGAGCTCGACCAGCCTGGTGCCCGGCTGGTCGAGCCAGCGCAGGATCGTCTCGGTCTCCTCGGCAAGCGCGGCCGGCAGTGGGCCCGGCACCGGGGTCACGGTTTCCGCGCTGGCCACGAGCGCGGCGACAAATGTGGCCGGTACCGCATCCGGCGGCATCACCGCGGTGCCGGCCAGCCGGCCGGATCTGACCACCGCGAGCTCCCAGTGCCGCGGCTGGTTGGCCGCCGGCCGAGCCGCCACGAGGTGCCGGCAACCGATCAGGGCTGACAGTCGCTGCATCCGGGCCGCGGCGCGCACGAAGGCGGCCAGTCGGTCGCGGTGGATCGCGGCGTCCTCGTAGCGCTGCGCGGCGGACAGCGACTCGATCCGGCCGATGTGTGCGGCCAGCAGTGCGCGGATGTCGAACCGCATCGCCCGCTCCGCCGCCGCCACATGGTGCCCGTACTCCTCGACGCTCTCCTGGCCTTGGCACGGCGCGTTGCACCGGCCCATCTCGGCCAGCACGCAGGCGGGGGAGGGCCGGCGGATCGAGAGCCGGGTCGAGCACTGGCGGATCCGGAACGCCTCTTGTAGCGCGGTCATTGCCTGCTCGGCGGCCCGGCGGGAGCCGAACGGACCCAGGTATCCGGTGCGGTCGTCGCGGATTTCCCGAACCAGCGACAGCCGCGGGTATGCCTCCGAGGTGAGGGTGAGCCAGACCGCACGCTCCGGGAACCGGGAGCGGCGGTTGTAACGCGGCTTGTGCTCGGCGATCAGCCGCAGCTCGCGCACCTCGGCCTCGAGTGTGGTAGGGCACGCGATCGGCACCACGTCGGTGGCCAGCCCGATCATCTCGGTGATCCGGCTGCGGGTCTCGGCCGCGGTGAAGTACGAGCGCACCCTGGCCCGCAGATTGCGCGACTTGCCGACGTAAAGCACCTCGTCGCGGGGACCGATGAACATGTACACGCCGGGCGCGCTGGGCATCCGGGCGGCGAGGTAGCGCTTGCTGACCTGGGCCCGCGAGATTCTGGCCGAGAACGTGGCCAGCTCCTCCAGCGAGGTCACCCCGTAGCAACCGACCCGTTCGAGCAGGCCGTGCAGCACATCGACGGTGGCGCGCGCGTCGTCGAGCGCACGGTGCGTTGGCACCGTCGAGGTGCGGAAGAACCGTGACAGCGTGGCCAGCCTGCAGTTGGCTACCTCGTCCAGGGTGAGCGTGCGGCGGGCCAGCCGGGCGGTGTCGATGACGTCGTAGTCCGGCCACGGATAACCGAGCTCTCCGCAGGCCGCGCGCAGGAAGCCCACGTCGAACGGTGCGTTGTGAGCGACGAGCACGGCGCCGTCGGCGAAGGAGAGGAACTGCGGCAGCACCGCCGGCAACGTCGGCGCGGTGGCAACCATGAGATCGGTGATCCCGGTGAGCACCGCGACGAATGGCGGGATCGGCTCGCCGGGGTTGACCAGCGTCTGGAACTCGCCAAGTAACTGACCGCCACACACCTTGACCGCACCGATCTCGGTGATCGACGCGCGCGGCCCGGCGCCGGTGGTCTCCAGGTCGACGACCACGAACGTCGCCTCCCGCAGCGGCGTGCCGAGCTCGTCGAACGTTCCCTGGACGGCCGCCCGGGTCGCTCGCATCGCCGTCATGTTCCCGACGGTAAGAGTCCTAACCGACAGTTCAACGGGTCCGACACGCGGGATTCGGTTCGGATCTGGCCTGTCTACGCCACCCGGGATCTGCGCATCCGTTCGTGCGGGGACGACCTAGGCTCGTGGGGGAGAGGAGGCGCCGTGATCGATCCGGGCCAGCTGCCCGCGCAGCCGCGGCCGCAGCCGGAGGAAGCGCCGGTAGCGCCGGTTCCGCGGCCGGAGGCGGTGCCGGATGGTGGGCCGGACCAGCAGCCTGACGCGCCACCGGCCGTGGTCGTGTTGCCCGAGCCGGTGCGGCAGCGGGTGGTCGCCCTTGCCGCGGATGCGCTCGGCGCGCTCCCGATCGATGAAGTGCCTTCTTCGCTCCGGCAGTTCGCGCGGTTCGCCCCGCAGCGGCGGCGACTGGCCGCCACGCCGATCGCGGCGGCGCTGGAAAGCGACGCCGCGTTCCGGTCCCGGGTGGCGGATCGCGTCCGGACCGGGCTGCCCGATGTCGCTGCCGGGCTCGACGCCGGGGTGACGCCGGCGGCCGCGGATCCGCTCGACGTCGCCGCGGTCGCGTACCTGCTCCGCCCGCCCGGGTGGGACCGGCATGTCGAGGCCGCAGTAGCGGAGCTCGCCGAGGCCGACTCGACCGCTCGCTCGGCCCGGACCGAGCAGGCGGCCACGAGGCTGCAGGAGCAACTCGCCGCTGCCAAGTCGGCGGCGCGAACGGACCTGACCCGACTCCGCGGCGAGCTCGACAAGGCCAAGGCGGAGATATCGGAGTTGCGGTACAAGCTGCGCGACGCGCGGGAGCGGGCACGAACGGCCGAGATCGCAGCCAACCAGGCTCAGACCGCGCTGGCCGCGGCGGTCGCCGAGGCGGAAGCTTCCCGGAGCGGAGCGGAAACCGATGTGCGACGGATGCGCGCCAAGCTGACCGAGACCGAGACCAGTCTGGAGGCGATGCGCCGAGCGGCCCGAGAGGGCCGCGCCGCCGAGGACGTCCGGCTCCGACTGCTGCTCGACACCGTGCTCGACGCCGCGCAGGGGCTGCGTAGGGAGTTGGCCCTGCCGCCGGCGACGATCCGGCCGGCCGACACGGCTGGCGCGATCGTTCCGGACGCCGTGGACATCGGCGCGATCGGCGGCCGAGCGCTGGACGCGGCCGATCCGGCGGTACTCGATCAGCTGCTCGCGCTGCCGCAAGTGCACCTGATCGTGGACGGCTACAACGTCACCAAGACCGGCTACGGCGAACTGACCTTGGAGGACCAGCGGGCGCGACTGGCCGCCGGGCTGGGCGCGGTCGCCGCCCGCACTCAGGCCGAGATCACCTGCGTGTTCGACGGGGCCGCGCTGACCGCCCCGGTCGTGCTGGCCGCACCGCGCGGCGTGCGAGTGCTCTTCAGCCAGCCGGGAGAGACGGCCGACGAGCTGATCCGCCGGCTGGTTCGACTGGAGCCGGCGGGCCGCCCGGTCGTGGTGGTCTCCAGCGATC
>DATFRM010000510.1:0-7369 GCA_035263265.1 Actinomycetes bacterium | reverse complement strand
GATCTAGGCCGGGCCCTGCTCGATCGGTCGGCCATGCCCGACCCCCAGACCGTCGATGGGGCCGACCGGCTACCGGACTTCCCGCTGCCGGAGCCGATCCCGGCCCGGCCCGAGCTGTGCGTCGCGGTCCTGCTCGACCCGGCGGCCGAGCTCGCCTGGCGGTACGAATGGCGCCAGGTCGCGCTCCGGCCCACGGATTGGCAAGAGGCGCTCCACGCCCAACCGCCCGCGCTGCTGTTCGCCGCGGCCGGTGTCGACGGCGTGATCGGAGCTGGCGACTGGAGCGGCCCGTCCGCCGCGTCGGCGGAGCTCACCACCGCGGCCACATCCGGTGGGCCACTCCCCGAGCTGCTGGCGTGGTGCCGGGAGCAGCGGATCCCGACGGTGTTGTGGAGCACCGCCGAGGGCCCGCCGGCCACCCCGCTGATCCCGACTGCGCGGCTGTTCGACCACGTGCTGGTGGTCGACGCCGACCGGATCACCGACTACCAGCGCGAGCTCGGCCATGACCGGGTGAGCTGGCTGCCGTTCGGGGCCCAACCGCGGCTGCACAACCCGATCAGGCGGGGGCCGGGGCGGGTGTACGCCGTCGCGTTCGTGGGTGCGTACCGCAGTGCCGGATCGGCGCCGGACAGTCCCCGGCTGGACGAACTGCTGACGCCGGCTCTGACGTACGGCCTGCACATCTATCCGCAGCTCGATCCCACCGGGGATCCGGCCGCCTTCCCGGCCAGATACCGCCACCACATCCAGGCGGCACTCCCCTACCCGCGACTGCTGGCCACGCATGGCGCGCACCAGGCATTCATCGTCGACGCGTTCGGCAGCGGGTCCAAGACCTGGTGCGGCCAAGAGCTACTGGAGCTGGCGGCGGCGCAAACCGCGGTGATCTCCCCGCCGTCGGCGGGGGTCACCGAGGTGCTCGGTGCGGACGTCGAGATCGTGCACGACGCCGAGGAGACGGCCCAGGCGCTAGCGGCTATCACCCGGCAGGACGACTACCGGGACCGGCTGGTGCTACGCGCCCACCGGCGGATCTACGACGAGCACCTGCTCCGCCACCGGGTCCAAACCGTGCTGGCCGCCGCCAGCGTGCCAGCGCCAGCTGTCGCCGAGCCCAGCATCAGCGTGGTGGTACCGACCAACCGCCCCGCCCAGCTCGACCACGTGCTCGGCTTCGTGGGCCGGCAGTCACACCCGCAGGTCCAGCTGGTCCTGATCCAGCACGGCTTCAGCACGCTGGACGCGGAGCTTGGCGCCCGGGCCGCGGCAGCCGGGGTGACCAACCTGGTCGCACTCACCGCGCCGGCTACCACCACGCTGGGCGGCTGCCTGAACCTCGGGGTGGACGCCGCGGACGGCGACTACCTGGCCAAGATGGATGACGACAACTTCTACGGCCGGCACTACCTGCGGGATCTGGTTCGGGCATTCGAGTACACCGACGCGGCGGCGGTCGGCAAGTGGGCACACCTGGTCCATCTGGAGGGCTCCAAGGCCACGTTGCTGCGGTTCGGGCATGCCGAGCACCGCTACACCGACCTCGTCCAGGGCGGAACGATCATGACCGAGCGCGCGACCGCCAGGCGGCTGCGGTTCGAAGATCTGCCGCGCCGGGTGGACACTACGTTCCTCGACAAGGTTCGCGCGGCGGGCGGTTCGGTGTACTCCGCGGACCGGTTCAACTTCGTCTCGGTCCGGCGCGCCGACCCCGGCTCGCACACCTGGACGATCACCGAGCGGCAGCTGCTGGCGCGGCGAGCGCGGCTGCTCTTCTATGGTGAGCCGTTCCAGCATGCCGAGGTATGAGCTGGAATCGGGCCGGCCCTTGGCGCGGCAAAAAGACAGGTCAGTACCGGTGCCGAGCCGGATTGTGATGCGCCGGGTGCCGGGTAGGCAGCGCCGTTACACTCGTTGGCCGTACCCAGCTTGATTCGATCTTGTTAGGAAGACTTTCCGTGGCCCAGGCACCGACCATGGTCCGTCCCCGCCCGGCCGAGGAACCGCCCGGCCGGTCGGAGGCGACCTCGACGCGCGCGTTCCGCGGTGACGTCGAGGGGTTGCGGGCGGTCGCGGTCGGCCTGGTCCTGCTCTACCACGCCGGTGTCTCACTGGTTCCCGGCGGATTCGTCGGCGTCGATGTGTTCTTCGTGATCTCCGGCTTCCTGATCACCGGTCTGTTGGTGAGGGAGCTGCACAAGACCGGCCGGATCTCTCTGGCCGGTTTCTACGCCCGCCGGGCCAAGCGGTTGCTGCCCGCTACGGCGGCCGTCCTCGTCTCCACCGCGGTCCTGGTCGTCACCTTTGTACCGAGGATCCACTGGACCGAGATCGGCGGGGACATCGTTGCGTCGGCGCTTTATGTTGTGAACTGGCGCCTGGCCGACCGGTCCGTGGACTACCTGGCCGAGGACAGCGGCGCGTCGCCGCTGCAGCACTTCTGGTCGCTGGCGGTCGAGGAGCAGTACTACCTGATCTGGCCGGTGCTCATCCTGCTGGCCACGCTGTGGGTGCGCCACCGCGGCCGGTCGATGACCGGGGCATTGTGGATTGGCCTGGCCGTCATCGGGCTGCCCTCCCTGGCCTGGTCGATCTACCAGACCGCGTTCGAGCCGGCCCGCGCGTTCTTCATCACCACCACCCGGATGTGGGAGCTGGCGATCGGCGCCACGATCGCCATCGCGGCCAGCCAGCTGGCCCGGATGCCGCAGGCGGTCGCGGTCGTGCTGGGCTGGTCCGGTCTGGCCGCGATCGCGGCTGCCGGACTGGTCGACTCGGTGCACACGCCGTGGCCGGGATATGCCGCGCTGTTGCCGGTCCTCGGCGCCGCCGCGGTGATCGCGGCCGGCACCGCTGCCGGCCGGGCCGGACCGATCATGTTGCTCGGCACCCGACCCTTCCTCTGGGTGGGCGCCTTGTCCTACTCGCTGTACCTCTGGCACTGGCCGCTTATCGCCATCGCCACTTATCACTGGGGCAGCCTGTCGCTGACGCGCGGCCTGCTGTTGGCGGCGATCTCGGTCATCCCGGCCTACCTGACCTACCGGCTGATCGAGAACCCGTTCCGGTATTCGGCCGCGCTGTCCCGGTCACCCCGGCTCGCGCTCAGCGTCGGCGCGAACGCGACCATGATCGGCGTATTGGCCGGCACGCTGGTCGTGCTCGCGCTCCCTTCGGCCGCACCACCGGGCGGACCCAGCCCGGGTGCGGCCGTGCTCGAATCCCGCGCCGGCCATGCCAGCAGGGGCGCGCCGGTCGACAAGGTGGCATGGATCACGCCCGACCCGCTGCAGGCGACGAAGGACGTGCCGGAGCTGTACGCCGACGACTGCCAGGTGTCCGAGGCGTCGAGCGACCTGAAGCCCTGCGTGTACGGCAATCCGGACGGCAAGACCAGGGTCGCGCTGGTCGGCGATTCCAAGATCGGCCAGTGGCTGCCGGCGTTTCAGGAGCTGGCGAGGTCCAACGACTGGAAGATCATCACGCAGACGAAGTCAGCCTGCCCGCTAAGCGCCGCACCGGTAACACAGAACGGTGCCGTGTACCAGAGCTGCGCGGACTGGAACGCGAAGGTGCTCGCGGCGCTGACCGGACCGGACAAGCCGGACTACGTGATCACTTCACAGGTTCGGGGGATCGCAACCAAAGCTCCGGGAACCAGCGGCCACGCCGCCGGTGTCGATGCCATGGTGGCCGGAATGCACGCTAGCTGGAAGCCGCTGATCGACGCCGGGGTCAATGTGATCGTGCTCGGCGACACCCCCCAGACCGGGATGAACGTGTACGAGTGCGTATCTGAGAACACCGATCACTTGACCCGGTGCACCTACGACCGGGCAACGGGGGTTCGACGCAGCGCGCTGCCCACCCAGCAGGCCGCAATCGCCGGCATGCCGGAGGTGAAGCTCGTCGACATGACCAAGTCGATCTGCCCGACACCGACGTGCGCACCGGTCATCGGTAACGTGCTGGTCTACCGGCAGGGTTCGCACCTGACCGCGACCTACGTCAGGACGCTGGCGCCCCAACTCGGCCAGAAGCTGACCGCGGCCGGGCTGCCGGCCGACGGTAAGACCTGAGCCAGGGAGACCGATGAGTCGTCGAGCTCGACTGCCGGCCCGGGTCCGGCGGGTGGCTCGTGCCCTGCTCGATCGGGCCGGCCCGGCCGGCGGCACCTCGGGCGCGACCGTCGCGGCCACGGCGACCAACCGGCCGGCTTCGGTGGCAGTGGGACAGGACCGGGTTCCGACCCCCTCGGACCGGCCCCGTATCAGCGACATCACCGTTGGCCTGGCTGCCGGCGAACGGCTGCGGACCGGGCTCGCCTGGGAGTGGCGACAGCGCCTCCTCGAGCCGCCGTCCTGGCAGCAGACGCTGGCCGGCAGACCGGACCTCGTGCTGCTCGAGCTGGCCGGCGATCGCGTACCGGGCTGGGGCCCAGCCGACAGTGCCGAGCTGGTCGAGTTGGTCGCCGGCTGCCGGCGGGCCGGGACTCCGATCGCGCTGTGGGTAACCGCGGGCGCTGCCAGTCCGAACACCGCTGCCGGACTCGTCGAAGCCGCCGACGTGGTGTTCATAGCGGACGCCGACGCCATCGATCGCTGGCGCTCACGCTGGCCGAACCAGAAGATCGAACCGCTGGAGCCGGCCGCGCAACCGCGGCTGTCCGCGCCGTATCACGGCGGTCCCGGTGCCCGGCGGGAACTGGCCGGGTGCCTGGTCGTGGATCCGGAGGGTCCGGGAAAGCAGGCCGCCGAGATCCTGGAAGACCTGGTCGGTCCCGCGATACGGCCGCTGGCCAAGACCGACCTGGACGTCTGGCGGATCGAGCCGGCGAGTGCTGCCAAGCTGCCGGGCGGCCTGCGCGCTCGGGAGCGGGGTGTGCTGCCGTACCCGGAGGCCGCGGTCCAGATCGGCTCCTATCGGGTGCTGGTCGACGCGGGACGGTCGGATCCAGGTTCGACCTGGGCGGTGCTAGAAGCCGGTGCCGCCGGTACCGCGGTGGTCACCAGCGCGGCCCAGTGGGCGGGGCTGCCGGCCGAGATCGCCGCACAGGTGGGTACGGCCGATGATCAGAGCGCGCTGCGCAGCGAGATCGTCGCCCGGGCCAGCCAGCCGGAGCTGCGCGACCGGGAGGCGACCCGGCTGCAGCGTGCGGTACTTGCCGGGCACACGTACGCCCACCGGGTCGATCGGCTGCTCACTCACCTCGGCCGACCGGTCCCGGCGGCAGCGCGGCCGGTATCCGCCGTGGTGCCCACCAACCGCGCGCACGAGCTCGACAACGTCTTCGAGAACATCGGCCGCCAGCACCACTCGGATGTGGAGCTGGTGCTCGTGTTGCACGGCCTGCGGCTGAACATCGCCGATCTGCGGGCGCGAGCCAAGGAACTCGGGGTGGCCGATCTCACGGTCGTGGCGGCCGACCCGGCATTGACGCTGGGGATGTGCATGAACCTCGGCATCGACGCGGCGAGCGGCGCGTACATCGCCAAGATGGATGACGACAACTATTACGGCCGGCACTACCTTTCCGATCTGGTGCGGGCCTTCGACTACACCGACGCCGGGATCGTCGGGAAGTGGGCACACTATGTGTGGCTGCGCTCGACCGGCGCCGTGGTGTTGCGCTACGTGGCCGCCGAGCACACCTTCGAGCGGCGGGTGCAGGGCGGCTCCATGGTCATCGAGGGTGACCTCGCACGCCGGCTCAGATTCGCCGACCTGCCACGGGCGGTCGACACCGATCTTCTGGATCGGGCGATCGGGGACGGGGTGCGGATCTACTCGGCGGACCGGTTCAACTTCGTCAGCGTGCGCGGCACGGACCGGCAGGCGCACACCTGGAAGGTGGCCGACAGCACGTTCATGACCGGCTCCGGCCGGCTGGTCTTCTATGGCGACCCGCGCACTCACGTCGAGGTCTGAGACCATTTTCTAGTAGTTCGCAGCCTGGACGCTGGTCCGGGCTGGTCTGATCCGTCCGTCTCATTGCGATCGACCGGGAGGCAGCCATGACCGGCGCCACGCACGTTCCCGAGTCGATCGGCGCACCAGCCGGTGCGCCGGCAGTGACCGAGCCGGATGCGCTTCGGCTCATCCGGGATGAGCAGGTCCGGCAGGGATTCGCCCAGCTCGAGGTGCTCGAACGACTCGATCCCATCGAGGCGGCGGCGCTGGTAGCCGAACATGTGCAGGCGCACCGCGACCACGCGGTCGCGACGCTCCGGCCGCTGGCTCCGGCGCCGCACCTCCACGGCAACCACCACAGGATCATGACCAGTCCGACGCATCGCGCCAGGTTGAGCCGGGTGCTCGACGCCGTCATGCCCGGAGACCGGGTGCTCGAGATCGGACTCGGCTACGGCTACCTGGCCTGCCTGCTGCTCCGCGACGCCGGTGTCGGGAGCTACGTCGGCCTGGATCTGAACAAGTACCGAATCACGGCCACCAAGGCGCTGGCCGAGGCCAACGGGCTGGCCGGGGTACCGATGCTGTTCGAGATCGGTGATCTGTACGGCCTGACCCCGGCCCGGGTCGCTGAGCACGATCCCGACCTGTTTCTGCTGCTCGAGGTGCTCGATCACGTCCCGGACGCGGAGCGGGCGCTGGCAACGCTGGCGCGATGCATGCGTCCGGACTCCGCGGTCCTGTTCTCGGTCCCCGTGCTTGGCCGACTGGAAAAGATGTGGGGCCACGTCTCGCTGTTCGACGCCGCCCGGATCCAGGCGATGTGCGCGCAGGCCGGCCTGGTCATTCAACACATCGAGGTGGTGCAGAACTCCTGGACGTTCGTATTGGCCACTTCGAGCCCGCCGGTGCCAGCCCGGTTGCTCCACCTGCTCCGCCGGCCGTTGCCGACCGCGCCGCCGGCAGCAGTGGTCAAGCCCACGTTCACCGAGGTCGACCTCACCCGGGTTTCCGCGGTCGGAGGTGCGACTGTGGCGCTAGGTGAGAACCAGGTCAGCGTGACCGTGCAGCAGCGGGGCAGCCGGTGGCGGCCGCGACTGCGCCGCCGGCAGGCGGCAGTGGGCGGGCTCCGGTTCCCGATCGCTGGCGACGCCCGGCTCCGGCTCGAGCTGGAGTTCGACAAGCCACGCCGGGTACGGCGGGTATTCGTGACCTTGCGAGATGGGCGCGACCAGGAGTCAGTCCGCTGGGTGTGGCACTGCAGCGAGGGCCGCATCCCGAAGCCGGGTCGGCAGGTCTACGTGCTGCGACCGGGTAGGAAGATCGGCCGGTTCGCACCGATCGGCGAGGAGCGGACCGGTGTCTCGCGCACTGCTGAAATTGTGGTCAAACTCGCGTCGGGCGCCCCGGCGGCCACGCTGACCCTGTATCGGGCCGCCGCTGCCCAGGATGCGGCAGC
>DATFRM010000509.1:0-2116 GCA_035263265.1 Actinomycetes bacterium | reverse complement strand
GAAAGGGCAAGCCACCAGAGCAGCCGGCCGAGCCAACCGAACCCATTCCAGTCGAAGTTGGTCTGGATCCGCCGGGACTCGCCAACGATCGTCGCACCGGGCTCGGCCACGGGGCTGTCCTGCGACATGACGTCGCCGGTGACCGTGGCCCCGCTGCGCAGCGTCACGCTCCCCTTGAACACGATGACGTCCCCATTGACCCGGCCCGAGATAGTTACCGGCGCGTCAAAGGCCGTCAGCGAACCATTCACCGTGCCGGCCACGGTCGACGAACCGTGGAACACCACGAGATCACCGACCTGGGACCCGGCGGGCACGTCTGCTCGGCCGGTCAGCACGACGAATGCCTCGGAGTCGCTGCCCGCGGTCCCGTTGTCCTGCGCCCACGCGGGCGCGGCCAAACCGAGCATCAGGATGATCGATAAGCCCACAACCCAAGATCGCCGCATGTCACTCCCCCTTCGCCCCTGCACCGGTGACTTCTTGTGAGTGAACCGCCAACTGCCATGCGCATCAAGATTTGCCCGGGCCACAGCGGTGCACGCCGCCGGCTACTCAATCCGGGCAAACCACCAAATCTGAGTAGTCACCACTCAGGAACGCTGCCGGACGCACGGCAACCATGAGGACACCATCCACCCACAAGGAGAGCAAAGTCCGATGAAGATTGGTGTGACCGGTGGCAACGGGTTCATCGGTCGGTACGTATGCGAGGAAGCTCGCGCCCGCGGCCACGAGCCGCTCGTCTTCGACCACCAGGCCGGCAACCGGTCCAGTGAGTTCGAGGTCATGCTCGGCGACATCCGGGACGCGACCGCGATGGTCGAACTGGCCGCGCACTGCGATGCGATCATCCACCTAGCCGCCGTGCTCGGCACCCAAGAGACGATTTTCAACCCGCGCCCAGCGGCCGAGACGAACCTGATCGGCGGGCTCAACTTCCTCGAGGCGGTCACCCAGTACGACCTGCCCGGTGTCTACATCGCGGTCGGCAACCACTGGATGAACAACAGCTACTCGATCTCCAAGACCGCGGTCGAGCGGTTCGTGACCATGTTCAATACTGACCGCGGCAGCCGGGTCAACGTCGTGCGCGCGGTCAACGCGTACGGCCCGCGGCAGCTGGCCGCGGCCCCGTTCGGCCCCGGCAAGGTGCGCAAGATCACCCCGGCCGTCGTGTGCCGGGCGCTGTCCGGGATGCCGGTGGAGCTGTACGGCGGCGGGCACCAGATCTCCGACATGGTCTGGGTCGGCGACGTGGCGCGGGCCCTGGTTTCGGCGCTCGAGACCGCCGCGGCCGGCGCGGTGCTCGACCAGGTCGTCGAGGTCGGCCCGGTCGAGTCCACCACCATCCGCTCGGTGGCCGAGTTCGTGATCGAGTCGTGCGTTCGCCGCGGCTACGCGCGGGTGCCGATCGTGGACCTGCCGATGCGTCCGGGCGAGCTGGCCGGTTCGGCCGTACGCGCCGACGCCCAGACGCTTCGGTCGGTCGGTATCGACCCGGCCGAGCTACTCCCGCTCGAGGTCGGCCTGGAGCGGACCATCGACTGGTTCATCGGCGCACTCGGCGAGCACTGGATGGCACCGATCGAGCCGATCGAGCAGCTCACCCTGGCCGCTCGCTGACGATCTCGAGGAGACCTCCCGTGCTGAACGCGTACCCTCCGCCGGCCGCGATGACGGCCGGCGGAGCCGGCCGGCCCGCCGTGGACGACCGGTTCGGCCTTACCGCCGTCATTCCCTGTTACGACGAAGCCGACAGCATCCACCCGGCGTACGCCGAGATCGTCGGCGAGCTGGGCCGGTATGACCTCGAGCTACTGTTCGTCGACGACGGGAGCACGGACGGCACGCTGGACCGCATCCGCGAACTGGCCGCGGTAGATCCGCGGGTGCACTACCTCTCGTTCGCTCGCAACTTCGGTTTCGAGGCGGCGTTCTCGGCCGGATACTGCTACGCGGGCAAGCCGTGGATCGTGCATCTCGATGCAGATCTGCAGTTCCCGCCGAGCGAAGTGCACGCGCTGGTCGAGCGCGCCCAAGCCGGTTACGACGCGGTGTTCGGGGTGCGTACCAACCGCGACGACCCGTGGTACCGGCGCTGGGGCGCGGCCGC
>DATFRM010000508.1:0-3779 GCA_035263265.1 Actinomycetes bacterium | reverse complement strand
GCCTACGCCCGCCGGATCGGCGCGTTCGGCTGGCACACGATCGAGATCGACGGTCACGACCCCAACGCGATCGACGCGGCCTACACCGAGGCGCTGTCCACCATCGGCCGGCCGACAGCCATCCTGGCTCGGACCAAGAAGGGAAAGGGCGTCGCCGACGTCGAGGACAAGGAGGGCTGGCACGGCAAACCGCTGAAGGATCCGCAGCATGCGGTCGCCGAACTCGGTGGAGAGCGTGACCTGCGGGCTGAGGTCCGGGGACCGCACGAGGTACCGACCGGCGCGCGGGCCCGCCCAGATCGCTCGGCCGGACAGCCGATGCGGCTGCCGACCTACGAGCTCGGTGACTCGGTCGCGACTCGCACCGCGTTCGGGGCGGCACTGGCCGCGCTCGGTGACGTGCGAGATGACGTCGTGGCGCTGGACGGTGAGGTCAGCGACTCCACCCGATCTGCCGCATTCGGCAAGGAGCACCCGGACCGGTTCTTCGAGTTCTACATCGCCGAGCAGCAACTGGTCGCGGCCGCGGTCGGCATGCAGGTACGCGGGTGGACGCCGTACGCGGCGACGTTCGCGGCATTCCTCACCCGGACCTTCGACTTCATCCGGATGGCCGCGGTCAGCCGGGCCAACATCCGGCTGGCCGGCTCGCACGCCGGCGTCGAGATCGGTCAGGACGGGCCATCGCAGATGGGCCTTGAGGACCTGGCCATGTTCCGCGCGGTATTCGGCAGCACGGTGTTGTATCCGTGCGACGCGAACCAGACCGCCAGCCTGGTCGCGGCCATGGCCGATCGGGACGGGATCAGCTACCTGCGCACGACCAGGGGCGACACCCCGGTGATCTACCCGCCGGGCGAGGACTTCCCGATCGGCGGCAGCAAGGTGATCGGTGCGACCCCGGACGATGCGGCGACGATCGTGGCCGCCGGGGTGACCGTGCACCAGGCGCTGGAGGCGGCAGAGCGGCTCGCCACGGAGAACACGCCGGTCCGGGTTGTCGATCTCTACTCGGTCAAGCCGATGGACGAGCAAGTGCTGCGCCGGGCGGCCGCGGACACCGGTCATGTGCTGGTAGTCGAGGATCATTGGCCGGAAGGTGGCCTCGGCGAAGCTGTGCTCTCCGTGCTCGCCACCGGGAATGGCGCGATGCCGAAGTTCGCGCACCTCGCGGTAGCGATGATGCCGACGTCCGCGGAACCGGCCGAACAACTGCGGGCGGCCGGGCTCGGCGCCGCCGCCATCGCTGACGCGATCCGCGCCCTGGTCAACCCGTAGTCAGTAGCCGATCGACCCGTTTGGACGGCGAACGGCTGGTCACCCGTCGCAATAGGGCCGCGAGGTGAGAGGCAGGCGGCCGGTAAGGAGGCAGGTGACATGCCCAGAGCCTGGAGTGACAAGCGAGAGCGGCAGTACGAGCACATCAAGAGCAGCGCCAAGAGCAGCGGCGCGAGCACGGATCGCGCGCAGGAGATCGCCGCTCGGACCGTCAACAAGGAGCGCGCGCGAGCGGGTGAGTCGCGCACCGCAAGCAGGGCGTCGATCCGGGACCGATCATCGTCGAGCCGGGGCGGCTCCCGCTCACACCGCGGTTCCCAGGGCCCGACCTACCAACAGCTTTACAACGAGGCCAAGCACCGCAACGTCAAGGGCCGGTCCTCGATGAACAAGTCCCAGCTCAAGCGCGCACTCGCTGCCAAGAAGTCATAGCGCGATCAAGCACCCACTTATCAGCGCCGCGCCTCCGCAGCAGTAAGTGATCGCGGCATCGGGCGGTCGGGCCGGCTGACGGCCCGACCGCCACCTGATGCCGCCGGCCCCCACATCTGGAACCGCGACCACGGCGGTGGGCGGCACTAGACTCCAAGATCATGATGAGTGACCCCGAGCCGACCCGGCCGATCGAGCCGTTCGTCATCGATATTCAGCAAGCTGTGCTTGACGACCTGCGGGCCAGGATCCGCAACACGCGATGGCCCGACCAGGTGCCGGGTGTCGGCTGGTCGTGGGGCACCGAGCTCGGCTACCTACGCGAGACCGCGCGCTATTGGGCGGACGAGTTCGACTGGCGCGCGCAGGAGCGGGAGCTGAATCGCGCCCGGCAGTTCCGGATCAAGCTCGACGGCGTGTGGATCCACTTCGTGCACGAGCGAGCCAGGACCGGCAATGGGCTGCCGCTGATCCTCAGTCACGGCTGGCCCAGCGCGTTCACCGAGCTGTTGCCGATGATCCCGCTGCTCACCGATCCGGCCGCGCACGGCATCGCTGGGCCCGCCTTCGACCTGGTCATCCCGTCGCTACCCGGATACGGCTTCTCCGAGCGGCCGGCGCACACCAACGTGGGCTACCGCTACACGGCCGGCCTGTGGCATCGGCTCATGCGCGAGCTCGGCTACCGGCGATACGGCGCCGGCGGGGGCGACTTCGGCGCCGGCATCTCCACGCTAATGGGCATCATCGATCCGGAGCCGCTGATCGGTATTCACCTGAGCACGCTGGAGCCCGGGCCCTATCTCGGCCCCGGGTCGCGGCCGCTGACCACGGCGGAGCGGACGTTCCAGGAGCAGAACGATCAGTGGGTGACGGCCGAGTACGGCTACGGCGTCATCCAGTCGACCAAGCCGCAGACATTGGGCTACGGCCTCAACGACTCGCCCGTGGGGCTCGCCGCCTGGATCCTGGAGAAATGGCGTTCCTGGTCGGACAGCGGCGGTGACCTCGACCAGCGGTTCGACCGCGATTTCCTGCTGACGCTGGTCACCCTCTACTGGGTGACGGCCAGTGTGCCGACCTCGATCCGGGACTACGCCGACAACCGCAGCTGGCCGGGCGGCCCGCTGGGCCAGGACGACTTCGTGTCCACGCCCACCGGGATCGCCGTGTTCGAGCACCACTTCGTGCCCGAGGGCAATGTCCCCCGGGAGTGGGCGGAGCGGACCCATAACGTTCAGCGGTGGACGGTGATGCCGTCCGGTGGGCACTTCGCCGCCGCCGAAGAGCCCCGGCTGCTGGCCAGCGATATGGCCGCGTTCTTCGCCGAGCTGAGCTAGCCTGGCGCCGGCCGGTTCACTGCAGGTAACCCTCGACCTGGGTAGTTGACCTGGTGCGGGCCTCGTCCGGGTTCTCGCCGTACTCTTCCTTGGCCCGGCGCTGGCGCAACAGGTCCCAGCACTGGTCCAGCGCCTCCTCCAGCGCCGCCAGCCGCTGCCGGGCCGACTCATCCAGTCCCTGGCCTGCGGTGCGCTCGCGTAGTTCGTGCTCCTCGCGCACCAGATCATTGATCCGGCTGATCACATTGCCATCGTCCATACCAGGAGCATTCCAGCCAACGGGCGGCCGCGGCCAGTTCGGGGTGGATCGGCTACTCGGACGGTACGGGGAGCTAAGGCGTCAGTCCGTGGGTTGGGTCTTGTCGCGGATCAGCAGACCGGGCACGCTTGCGCGGGCCATCGAGCGCAACAGACCGGTCAGTGGCTCCACACAGTGGACCACCGTCTTCTCCCCCAACCTGGCCATCGCGGTCGTGACCAGGAGCCGGGCCGCGGATACGTCGGCAAAGAACAGCTCGGTCGCGTCTATCTCGACCGGCTGCTCGACGTCCACCAGCGGGGCGATGAACGACGCGAGTGCGTCGTGGTTGGTTGCATCCACCTGGCCGACCAGGACGACTGAGCGCTCGTCGGGGCAGCGACAGCGAAGCGCTGCCTGCCCTGTCGTAATCGGATGCACGGACGATGCCTGGGCGAGCTCGCTGAGATCGAACAGCCGCCGGTCGTACA
>DATFRM010000507.1:0-3524 GCA_035263265.1 Actinomycetes bacterium | reverse complement strand
AGGTGAGATCCGGCGGGCCCAGGAACGGCTGGCCGCGGCCTGGGTGGCGGCACTGCGGGCCAGAGATCCGCGCACCGCTGTGGTCGGCTACAGCCAGGAGGTGGTCGCGCTGGTCGCCGGCACCACCGATCCGGTCGAAGCTGCCCGGCAGCTCGCGGCCACCGTCACCGCAGATCTGACCGCGTCCAAGCATTCGTTCAGCGTCGGCGTGAGCCGGGTGGTCGGCCACTCCAGGGCGCTGCCGGATGCTTACGAGCAGGCCAGACAGGCGCTGCGAGTAGGCAAGAAGATGCACGGGCGGGGGACCGTGGTCAGCTTCGACGAGCTCGGTGTCTACCGGCTGCTCTCGCTCGTCCCGGATGGCGCCGAACTGCGTTCGTTCGTCCGGGAGACGCTCGGCCAGCTCGCCGACAGCGACGACGCGGAGACCAAGGATCTGCGCCGGACGCTTCAGGTGCTGCTGGACACGAACCTGAATGTGGCCGAGACCGCTCGGATCCTGCACTACCACTACAACACGTTGCGCTATCGGATCGGGAAGCTGGAGCGGATGCTCGGCCCGTTCACCGCCGACCCGCACCTGCGGCTCAACCTCGCACTTGCGCTGCAGGTCATCCAGATGCGCGGGATCTGACGACCACCGGCGATCGGACCCGGCGCGTCCATGTGCCGCGACCGACAACGCGCGGGCAAATTTCCTGTCAGCCCTAGACAATGCTCAGTTACCCAGGTCGCCCTACCTTGCGCTCAGCCTGCCTATATCGCGACCTGCGCCCCGCGTCGTGGATCTCGGCAGCACTGGCCTAAGGAGCGCATATGGCTTTCGGTTGGAAGCTGTACGGCGGGGATGGGCGGACGCCTCCACCCGGTGAGGTCGTCAGGCCGGACGAGCGGCTTACCTGGCCGCGCACGGTCGGCATCGGCGCCCAGCACGTCGTCGCCATGTTCGGAGCGACGTTCGTCTTCCCGCTGGTCATGGGGTTGGACCCGAACGTCGCCATCATGATGTCCGGCGTCGCGACGATCATGTTCCTGCTCATCACCCAGGGCAAGGTGCCCAGCTATCTCGGCACCAGCGCCTCGTTCGTCGGCGGCGTGCTCGCCATTAGGGCGGCCAACGGCGGAGACACCATCACGGCAGACAAGCTCGTCACCGGCTCGATCCTGGTCGCCGGCCTGGTACTGGCCGGGTGCGGCCTGTTGTTGAACTACCTCGGCCCGGATGCCCTACACCGGATCTTCCCGCCCGCTGTGACCGGCGCGGTGGTCATGCTCATCGGCTTTGGATTGGCCTTCGTGGTGGCCGATGTGTACTGGCCGCAGGACCAGTGGGTCGCGCTACTGACCATGCTGGCGGTCTTCCTGATGACCGTGCTGTTGCGCGGCTTCTGGGCCCGGATCTCGATTCTGCTCGGCCTGATCGTGGGCATCGGGCTGTCCTGGCTGTTCGACCAGATCTACGGCCAGATCAACTCGCCGAACCAGTACAACGCCCTCACCGTGGAGCCGCACGACCGGCTCAGCTACGCCGGGCTCGGCGACAAGGACTGGATCGGGCTGCCGGACTTCCACGGCCCGGAGTTCAAATGGTCCGCGATCGTGCTCGTGCTCCCCGCGGTGATCGCGCTGATCGCCGAGAACACCGGGCATGTGAAGGCGGTCGGCGAGATCACCCGGACCGACCTGGACGGGACCATCGGCAAAGCCATCTTCGCGGACGGCGTTGGCACCGCGGTGGCGACCAGCGTGGGCGGCTCGCCGACCACGACCTACGCGGAGAACATCGGCGTCATGGCGGCGACCCGGGTCTACTCGACCGCCGCGTACTACGTGGCCGGGGCCGTTGCGATCCTGTTCGGACTCTGCCCGAAGTTCGGCACGCTGGTGTCGGACACCCCCGGCGGGGTGCTCGGCGGCGTGACCGTCGTGCTGTACGGAATGATCGGCCTGCTCGGCGCCAAGATCTGGAACGAGAACGGGGTGGACTTCGCCAACCCGATCAACATGGTCCCGCTCGGGGCCGGCATCATCCTGGCGATCGGGCCGGTCGACCAGGTCATCAACAACGACTTCCGGATCTCCGGAATCGCGTTCGGCACGATCGTCGCGCTCGGCGGCTGGCACCTGCTGCGCTGGCTGGCCCCCGATCACATGCGGGCCGACCTGGCCAGAGAGCGACCACCAAGGACTCTCCATCCGGGCCTGGAACGGGAGCCTGAGCAACCCGCGCCAAGAGACTGGGAGCCCGAGGCACGAGAACCAGAAGCACGGGAGCCCGAGGCACGGGAGCCCGAGCCGACCGGGTAGAACCTAGGCACCGCGCATCTGGCGCAGTGGGTCGCGCAGCAACTGCGGCGCGGCCCACTGCGTCTGCGCGCTTGTCAGGAGAGGATGTGCAGGTGAAGCCACCGCCGTTTCGCTATCACGCGCCATCCTCGGTCGAGGACGCGCTGGCCGTGCTCGCTGAGGTCGGCACCGATGGGAAGGTGCTGGCGGGTGGGCAGAGCCTGCTGCCGATCCTCAACATGCGGCTGGCCGCGCCCAAGCACCTTGTCGACATCAACCGGGTCGCCGAGCTGGACTACCTGACCGTCGACCCGGCCGGCGTGCGGGTCGGCGCGCTGGCTCGGCACGCGCGGGTGGAGCGGGACAAGGAGGCGTTCCGGGTGCTGCCGCTGCTGCACGAGACGCTGCGGCTGGTCGCGCACCCGGTGATCCGCAACCGGGGCACCGTGGTCGGCAGCCTCGTGCACGCCGATCCGGCCGGCGAGCTCACCGCGGTGCTCGCGCTGCTCGGCGGCAGCGTGGTGCTGCGCCGGTACGGGGGCATCGAGCGGACGGTCATTGCGGCGGACTTCTTCCGCGGCCCGCTCGAGTCCGACCTGCAGCCGGGCGAGCTGGCCGTCGAGGCCGTCTTCCCGGTACCGGCCGGACGGACCGGGCTGGCGGTCAAGGAGCTGGCCCGGCGGCACGGCGACTACGCGATGTGCGGGCTGGCGATCACGGTTGGCCTCGACGGCGGCGACGAGATCAGCCAGGTCCGGGCCGCGTACTTTGCGGTCGGCGGCACCCCGATCGTGCTGGACCTGACCGAAGCGCTGGCCGGTAGCTCGGTAGACCGAGCCGACTGGCCGGCGGCCGGGCGGCTCGCGAGGGAGCGGGTGGGCACCGAGGACGACCTACACGCGACCGCCGAGTACCGCGGACACCTGGTCGACGTGCTGACCGCGCGCGCGGCCCGGACCGCGGCCCGGCGAGCCAAGGGGGTGCAGGCGGCTTGAGCGAGCGAACGAGTAAGCACAGTGACTATGAGCAGTACGGCGAGGTGACGCTGACCGTAAACGGTGCGCCGCGAAGCGCCACCGTGCCGGTACGGCGCTTGCTGTCCGACTTCCTGCGCCACGACCTGGGCCTGACCGGCACTCATGTCGGTTGCGAGCACGGCGTCTGCGGCTGCTGCACCGTGCTACTGGACGGCGAGCCGGTGCGGTCCTGCCTGCTGCTCGCGGTCACCGCGGCCGGCC
>DATFRM010000506.1:0-4363 GCA_035263265.1 Actinomycetes bacterium | reverse complement strand
TCGACGTTGACGATGCCGGACACCCCCGTCCGGCCGAACAGGCTGGACTGGCCCCGGGACTCCCAGATCACGCTGGTGTTGACCACCGCGCCGGCCTCGATCGTCTTGAACGGGTACACCTTGACCCCGCCGGAGATGAGCGCTTCCTCCTCGATGAGGCACTCGTCACCGATGACCGCGCCCTCGTCGATCCGGGCCGCCCGCATCACGTCCGCGTTCTTTCCGATGACGCACCCGCGCAGGTTGGTCTGCGGGCCGATATAGACGTTGTCGTGCACGACCGCGCGGTGCAGGAACGCGCTCGAGCGCACGACCACGTTGCTGCCGAGCACCGTATATTCGCGAAGTTCGGCGCCGGCCTCCACCTTCGCGTAGTCGCCGACGTAGAGCGGCCCCTTGAGCACGGCGTCGGGATCGACCTCGGCGCCCTCCGCGATCCAGATCCCGGGCGCGACCTCGAACCCGTCGATGTCGGCCTGGACCAGACCGGAGAGCACGTCGGCCTGGGCCCGCAGGTACGCCTCGTGGGTGCCCACGTCCTCCCAGTAGCCGTCGGCCACGTAGCCGTAGATCGGCTTGCCGGCGGCCAGCAGCGCCGGGAACACGTCACCGGACCAGTCGACGATCTCCCCGGCGGCGATGTAGTCGAAGACCTCCGGCTCCATCACGTAGATGCCGGTGTTGACGGTGTCCGAGAACACCTCGCCCCAGGTCGGCTTCTCCAGGAACCGGTCGACCCGGCCGTCCTCGTCGATGATGGTGATGCCGAACTCGAGCGGGTTGGTCACCCGTTTGAGGCAGACCGTCACCAGCGCGCCCCGCTCCCGGTGGAACCGGATCAGGTCGGTCAGGTCGATGTCGGTGAGCGCGTCGCCGGAGATGACTAGGAACGTGTCATCGCGCAGCGCCTCCTCGGCGTTCTTCACACTGCCGGCGGTGCCGAGCGGGGTCTCCTCGTTCGCGTATTGCAAGCTCATGCCGAGCTCTTCGCCGTCACCGAAGTAGTTGCGCACCAGCGAGGCGAGGAACTGCACAGTGACCACGGCCTCGTCCAGACCGTGCCGTTTCACCAGCGCCAGCACGTATTCCATGATCGGCTTGTTGACCAGGGGCAGCAGCGGCTTGGGCATGCTTGCGGTCATGGGGCGTAGCCGGGTCCCCTCACCGCCGGCCATGACGACTGCACGCACGGCGGTACTCACCTCCCGGATTCTGCGATGACTTTCGAACCGCGGACCAGCTGTCGCACCTGCATCAAGTAGAGCAGTCCGGCCCACCAGTACAGCGCCGTACCCCACCAGGTGAACGCCCAACCAGTCACCGTGGCCACCCGGGCCACCCCGGTGTCGGAGTCGCCAAGCAGCAGCAACGGGAAGCCGTACATCAGGCAGAGCGTGGCGGCCTTGCCGAGGAAGTGGACCGGAAGCGCCGGATACCCCAGCCGCTTGATGGTCGGATAGGCCGCGAGCAGAAGCAGATCGCGGGCAAGCAGGACGACCGCCAGCCAGATCGGGATGATCTCGCGCAGCAGCAGGCCAACGGTGACCGCGACGATGTAGAGCCGGTCCGCGGCCGGGTCGAGCAGCGCACCGATCCGGCTGCCCTGACTAGGAAACCGGCGCGCGATCTGGCCGTCCAGGTAGTCCGAGATGCCGGCGAACGCGAGCACCGCCAGGGCCCAACCGTCGGCCTCCGGCACCAGCACCAGGTACAGGAACAGCGGTACGCCAAGCAGGCGAAGGAAGCTGAGCAGGTTGGGCACGGTCCAGATCCGGTCTTCGGGCCGCACCAGCTCGCCGGTCTCGCGTGCCACGACCGTCCTCCTCCCCGCCGTGTCGTCTTGACCATAGCGGTTGTCGACCGGCCGTACACCGGGTTGATCCTCGGCCTGTCCGGAGCGCCCGCGGCGCCGGGATAGGAAAAGATCGCCGAGAGCTGTGATCACCATCCGGTGCTGGCACCGGTGGTTGAGTGACAGATCACAGTCTCTCGGCGATCTCGTTTGGCGGCTGCTGTCGCCCGCGTGGACGACTGCCGTGCGCTGCCTTGCCAGGCGGCCTGGGATCTCCGAGCGGCGAGATCAGGCGGCGTCGAGATCCGGCTCGGTCGCGGCGATGATCCGCAGCCGGCGCATGGCCTCTGCCTCTATCTGGCGGACCCGCTCCCGGGACAGCCCGAGCCGGGCGGCGATCTCGGCCAGCGAGTGTTCGCGGCCGCCGGCCATGCCGTAGCGGTATCGGACGATCTCGGCCGAGCGCGGGTCGAGCCGACCGACGAGGTCGTGCACCCGGCGGTCGTGGAACCCGGCGAGCACGATCTCCTCCGGCGTCGGCTGCTCGATCTCCTGCACCAGGTCGCCCAGGCGGGTGGCATCGTCGTCACCTACCGGGGTGTCCAGGCTCAGCGGGTCGCGACCCCAGGCGAGCAGCTCCTCGATCCGGTCCGGGTCCTCACCGAGCTCCTTGGCCAGCTCGTCGATCTCGGGCTCGCGCCCGAGCTCGCGGACCAGCTCGCGGCGGACCCGGGACACCCGGTGCAGGTCCTCGACCACATGTACGGGCAGCCGGACGATCCGGCCCTGCTGGGCGATCGCGCGGCTGATGGCCTGGCGGATCCACCAGGTCGCGTAGGTGGAGAACTTATAGCCGCGCCGGTAGTCGAACTTTTCCACGGCACGGACCAGCCCGGTGTTGCCCTCCTGGATCAGGTCGAGCAACGGCATCGGGGCACGCACGTAACGGCGCGCGACCGACACCACCAGGCGCAGGTTCGCGTTGATGAAGCGCCGCTTGGCGGCCCGGCCGTCGGCGGCGATCGTTTCGAGTTCAGTCGGGTCGACCCCGTCCGGGATCGTCCCCTCGGCGAGCAGCTGCTCGGCGTAGAGACCGGCTTCGATGGTCTCGGCCAGCTCTACCTCCTCGGCAGCGGTCAGCAGCCGCGTGCGGGCGATCTCATCCAGGTACATGCCGACCAGGTCGCGGTCCTCTGCGACCTCGACCTCAGTGTCGTACAGCTCCTCGAGCTGCCCGTCGACACGGCTCATGTGGGCTCACCTCCTCCGGTGGCTGCAACCACTAGACGATTTGTCCAGTCGAGAGGTTCAACGCCTGATGGGCGCCTCAAGATTCCAGCTGCAGGTCACGACTGCGCACCGATCCGGCCGGTGCGTGGTACCACCTATTCGGAACAGTCACGCCGGCTGTTTGGTTCCGATTTCCGCCACGTCATCGTGGTAGGCGCGGGCCTGCAGCCGGTACATCTCGGCATAGGTGCCGTCCCGTGCCAGCAGCTCGGCGTGATCGCCGATTTCGGTCACCCTGCCGTGCTCGAGGACGTAGATCAGGTCTGCGGACCGCACGCTGGCCAGCCGGTGCGTGATCAGTAGCACGGTGCGGCCGCTGGCCAGCTCGCGGATCCGGTTGTAGACCGCGTGCTCGGCGCGGGCGTCGAGCGCCGCGGTGGGCTCGTCGCAGATGAGCAGCTCGGCCTGGCGATAGAAGCCACGGGCGACCGCCACCCGCTGCCACTGCCCGCCGGACAGCTCCTGACCACCGAAGAACTCCTTGGCCAGCAGCGTGTCATAGCCGTAGGGCAGGTCGGTCGCGATCGCGTCCGCACCGGACGCACGAGCCGCATCCGTCACCGCGGCCTCCCGCTGGCCGGCGCCCATCGTGATGTTCTGCCGCAATGTCATCGGCCACCGGGTGAAGTCCTGCTCGATCAGCGCCACCTGCTGCCAGACCGACGCGGAGTCGATCGCATCAAGCGGCACATCGCCCCAGCGCACCTGGCCGGTGTCCGGCCGGTACAGCCCGGCCAGCAGCTTGGCCAGCGTGGTCTTGCCCGAGCCGTTCTCACCGACCAGCGCGATCGTGTGACCACGCGGGATCCGTACGGTGACCCCGTCCAGCGCCGGGCTGGACGCGTCCGGGTAGGTGAAGGACACCCCGTCGGCGACCAGCTCGGACCAGCCGATCGGCGCGGTGCGATCCATCGGCAACCGGCGGCGTCCGAGCGCATCCGCGCAGAACGCGGTGTAGTCGCCGAAGTACAGACCCTCCTCGTACAGCTGGTTCACCTCGAACACCAACTGGCGCAGTGCGAACCGGCTGGTCTGGATGGCGAGCACCGCGGTGCCGGCGGCGGCCAGTGGCACCACCTCGGCCACCACCAGCACGCCAAGCGAGACATAGAGGATCCCGGTGGCGATCCCGCCGAGCACGGACCCGGTGAGCCGGCTCATGGTGATCCGCCGGTTTAGCCGGATGTCCTCGGTGGTGACCCGGTCGGCAAGCGTGCCGTACTCGTTGAGCAGGAAGCCGCGCATGTCGAACGCGCGCACCTCGGCGGCCGGGTCGCGGTC
>DATFRM010000505.1:0-7177 GCA_035263265.1 Actinomycetes bacterium | reverse complement strand
GGCCGTACCGGCGATAGGTGAGGTACCGCATCGCGGTGCCGGAGGGACCGGGAATGGTGTTCGACACCGCCGCGGAAGCCTCGTCCGCGACGAACGACCAGCGCAAGGTGAGACCGGACAGCAGCGTGACCGGCGCGAGCGCCTTGGTGATCTCCACAAAGATCGTCATCGCGCTAAGCAGTAGGAACTGCTCGAGGGTCAGCGACGTGATCGAGTCCCAGATCGTCGCGTAGTCAGCGAAGCTCGGGATGACCACACCGAAGATCAGCCAAAGCAGCAACACGGTCAGCGTGATGCGAATCGCCGACTGGATCGGTGACGGTTTCTTGGTGGCGAAGATGTCGGGCGGCTGCGGCCCGGCTACTTGCGGCTCCGGATCCTGATGCGCGACCGCGTCAGCTCCGGTCTCCGCGTTGTCGTGCGCGGCTGCGTCCGCTTCCTGCGGGGCCATCGCTGCGTCTCCTCCTGGGCTGCCTGGTATCGCAAGCCTCGGCGCCAGGTACGGCTATGCACAGTTAACCGGACTCGCCCGCGAGTAGTCACGACGCACCGAGCCGGACTGGCGCAAGTCGCGGTCAGCTACTGCCTGGGGACGGACTGGCAGTGAGTTGGGCGCAGCTCGGTGCCGCGGCGAAGGCTGCCTTCAGCTCGCCGCCAGCCTGGTCGACGGCTGTTCCAAAGCTCGTCGCGAACGCTTGTGCGGAGGTCACTGCCGCTTGAAGCGCGGCGAGGGCCGGAGCCGCGAGCGCCAACGCCTCGCTCCCTGTGGTCGCGGACTCGAGCGCTTGGCCGTGCTGGATCAGCGTCTGAACGCTCGCCTTGAACGTGTTCGCCGACGCTTCCAGCGAGGCCTTGGCCTGCTCGGCACCCGGCAGGTCGGTCGGGACTGCGGCCAGGGTTGTCGTCAGCTCGTCAAGCGAGGCCATAATCGAAGCAAGCTGGGTCTCGAGCTGGGCCTTCAACTGCTCCAGCATGCTGGGGCTTGGTGACGGCCCCACGCTCAGGTTGCTTCCCAGTGCACCGATGCTGGTGCGCAGGCCGTCCGCCGCGGCGCACACGGAGTCCGCCCAGGCGGTCGTGGCTGACAGGGTCGGGGACTCGTCGGCTGAACCAGAGTCGTCCGACGAGCTACACCCGCTGAGGACCAGCAGCAGCCCAATGCTCGATGCCGAGATCATGGTTCGCAGTGATCGGCGCATGTCTCCCCCTACGATCCCGCCGCATAGACCATGCCAGTGTCCCGCTGACCTCGGCCGAGCACCAGGTTGCGGATGTGTGAGCGTTTCGCCTGTCCGACGTTTAGCCTGTGCGAGTCGGTTCCGTCATCAAACCCGCCGGAGTTCTCATGCTGCTGTTACGGCGTCGAAGTGTCGTTCGATTGCTCGGTGTCCTCGCAGTAATCACCGCGGCCACAGCGGTTTCCGGCACGTCGGCGGTTGCCGGTAGCCCGACCGTGGAGCGGATCGACGTGACGGACGTGGGCTGTGCCGTGCAGGTCGACGACGCATTGGTCGAGGTGGACGCTGCGCTGACCGGCGACGGCGAGTCGCAGGTCGAGGTCTTCGTCTCCACGCCGACCGAATTCTTCGGACCCGACTTCGACCAGCCGGCCGACATCATGGTCGGACCGGATTCGGTGCATGCCGTCATTCCGATGCTGCGCTTCCCGATCGATGGTGACCCGGAGCCGGCCGGGGACGCGGTCGTGGACATGACGTTCACCCCGAATGGCGAGCCCGAGGTGATCAAGGAGGCCGGGGACGCCGGCGAGAACATTCGTAGCCGGACCACCGGTACGATCCAGCCGCTATCCACGGCCGGCTCGGTCAGCGTGATCGGACTCACCGTGACCGACCTCAGCGGATGCCAGTCTCAGCACGTGGACCTGACCACCAAGCAGACCAACCCGGACACCGTCGTCGGTGGGAATGGCGGCGGCTGGCTGCAGGACGCCAGCTGCATTGTCGGGGCGGACGAGGGCAGCCTGGGCATGGTCGTGGATCAGAAGGAGTTCGCCGGTGGGTTCGGCGTCGCGACCGACACCGGGTTCGCCGAAGGGGCACTCCAGTCCGCGGACTGGCATCCGCGGGTGCTGAGCGGAACGTTCGACGTCACCGATCAAGACGGTGCTCCCCTTGGCATCGCATCCGCCCGCGTCGAGTCCGGCGCACTGCTCACCGAGTCCAAGCTGGTCGACACACTCGGGCCGTTCCGACGGTTGTTCAAGCTGCGGCTGTTCGAAGCGTCCGGCGAGCTCGCGATGCCTGACGGCAGCGTGCTGCCGCTGACCTGCCAGTTGGCCGAGAGCAGTGGCTACGGGATCTTGCACTCCCCGAGCGGCCCGAAGCCGGCCAATGACCTGCCGGAGACCGCGCAGCCGCTCGCACCCGGGGAGCAGATCGGGGCGAAGACCGGTGGCGCCGCTCGCGAGCCGGAGATCGGCAACCAGTGCGCGGACTTCGGACTCAACTACACGGTCTGGTACACGTTCACCGGGACCGGCGGCGAGGTCACGCTGGACACGGCCGGCAGTGACTTCGACACCGTCATCGACGCGTACGCGGTCGACCCCGACGGCAATCCGGTGGGCGTTGGCTGTGCCGACTTCAACGAGGACGGCAGTCCGATCGCGCGGCTGACGCTGCCTACCGACGAGGGTGTCACCTACCTGATTCAGGTCGGCGGCTCCGGCGGGCACTCGGGCCGGCTCGTGCTGACCCGCACTCCCTGAGGTCCGGCCGGGGGTCCTCATCCGATGGGCGGCCGGTTCGAACACGTGGTTCCGGTACTGACCGACGGCGTGGTCGTCCTGAATGCGTACACGGCCGCCGACGTCGCCGCCCATCTTGCCGGTGAGGATGAGGAAACCGCGCGCCGCTTCGGCTGGCGGCCGCACGCCTCAACCGAGGACACGGTTCGGGAGGCGTTCGGCCGCTGTGCGCACGACTGGGAGACCGCCGGGCCGACCCGGGCGTTCGCCGTCCGCGAGGCAGCGACCGATCGATTGGTCGGGGGCTGCGAGCTGCGGCTCCAACCCGACGGATCGGCTCAGGTGTCCTACTGGACGTCAAGCGCCGAGCGTCGCCGCGGCCACGCAACGAGGGCGCTTACCTTGCTGCTGCAGTACGCCCGATCCGTCGGGGTCGGCCAGGCCGACGCGGAAGTCGCCACCGACAACCTGGCGTCCCGGCGGGTTGCCGAGAACGCCGGCCTCTATTTGACCAGCACCTTCACAGCCACCGACGGCACTCGCATGATCCGCTATCGGGTGCGGCTCGCCGAAGCGTAGCCTCGGCTCGGACCTACACCACTGCGTTGCGGCGGGCTGCCTCCCGGAACCATTCGGCGCTGAGTTTGGGAGTTCGCTCGAGCGTTTCGAAGTCGACATAAATCAGGCCGAACCGGTCGCCGTAGCCGGCGATCCACTCGAAGTTGTCCTGGGAGCTCCAGTAGAAGTACCCATCGACCGGTGCTCCGTCGGCGATGGCTCGCTGCAGCTGAGTGAGGTAGGCGCGCATGAACATGACGCGGTCGCTGTCGTAGATCTTGCCGTCGTCGGCCACGACGTCGGAGGCGGCACACCCGTTCTCAGTAATGAAGATCGACTCGGCACCCCAGATCGACTGCATGTGGCGCGCCGCCCAGTACATGACCTCCGGATCGAACGTGTGCCATTGGGACAGCATTTTCGGATGTGACGCGTTGATCGGGACGTCGCGAAAGCCCGGCGGATTGTCCGACGGAGCCACGTACCAGCCCGGTCGGTAGACGTTGAGGCCGATGAAGTCCAGCGGTGAACTGATTGTGCGCAGTTCGTCGTCGGTGAACTCGGGTGCGTCCGCTCCCGCTCCCTCGAGATAGCTGTCGAGGTAGCGGCCTTCGAGCATCACGGTCACAAAGGCCGCGTTCCGCTCGCGGGTGGCGGCCTCGGCGGCTCTGATGTGCTCGGGTGTGTTGATGACCGGGATCGCAATCCGGGTGTTGTCCGCGAAGCCGACCTTGGTCCCAGCGGGACCGCCGGCGCGGATCGCCTCAACGGCCAAGCCGTGGCCGAGCACCGCGTGATGCCGCACCTGGTTCAGACCCTTGTCGTCCAGGCTCAGGCCGGGCGCGCCGCCGAGATGAATCTTCTTCCCGCCGCCGACGTCCGCCTCAACGCCCCGGTAGCCGCCTTCGACGAACGACGCGAATTCGTTGATCGTGACGTAGTGCTTCACCCGGTCGCCGAGTTGCTCGGCGATGTAGCCGGCATAATCGCCGAACGCCTGGGCAGTCAGTTTCGACTGCCAGCCGCCGTAGCGGTCCTGCAGAGCCTGCGGCTGATCCCAGTGGTACAGCGTCGCGAACGGTTCGATCCCGGCACCGAGCAGCTCGTCGACGAGCCGCTTGTAGAAATCGACACCCTTCGAGTTCGGCTGCCCGGTGCCTTCGGGGAAGATCCGCGGCCAGGCGATCGAGAACCGGTACGCCGTCGCGCCGATCGACCTCATCAGCGCGACGTCCTCCTTGTATCGGTGGTAGTGATCGTTGGCGACGTCCCCGTTCTCGTCGTTCTTGATGTTCCCGGAGGCGTGGGCGTACGTGTCCCAGATCGAAGGACCCTTGCCGTCCTCGTTCCACGCGCCTTCGACCTGGTACGACGAGGTGGCCACGCCCCAATGGAATCCGTCCGGGAACCGCCGGGCGGCCGTAATGGACACATCGCTCATTGGCGTACCTCCCGCTCTCGTAGACCGTCACCACCGCGAGGCATGCGCGGCGCTTGTCACGGTAGTGGCACCCTCCCTCGGCGGTTCCCGAGGTCATGGTGGGCTGATGCCGTAGACCCGGCAGGCGTTCTCCACACCGATCAGGCGAGCGATCCGCGCCGCATCCGTCTCGGTCCAGCTGTCCTCGTCGAGGCCCTCGCGCAGGACCTGGGTCAGACCGCGGCGGAAGAGCCGACTGCCCAGGTAGTAGAGCTCGGACAGGCCGAACGCATCGGAAGCGAACAGGACCTTGCCGAACGGCGCTAGCTCAAGGGTCTCGGCGAGCAGCGCCGGCGCGCGCCTACCCAGGTTGTGGGTGGCCAGCGAGACGTCGATGAACACGCTCGGAAAGACCTGGGCTAGGTAGCCGGCCTCCCGATGGAATGGATAGTTGTGCAGCAGAAGCACCGGCACGCCGGTCGGCTCCAGCGCCCGCAGCAGATCGGTGAGCAGCAGCGGGCTGCACCGGTGCAGGTCGACGTCGGCATCGCCGTATCCGACATGGAACTGGATCGGCAACCGCAGGTCGACGCCGCACCACACAAGGAACCGATGCAGCACCTCGTCCGCCAGCCGGGCCGGTGATCCGTCGGTGTCGGTTGCCAGCCACCGCCCGGCCGCGTCCGCTACTTCGGCATCGGAGGGTCTGGTGCCGGCGAGCTCGAGACCGACCCGATAGGCCGCGATGCTCTTCGCCCCAACCGCGGTCCGGGTTTCCTCGGCGAGGTGGCTTCGTACGGCGTCGGCGAACCCGGACGCGCCGGTACCTGAGCGCGCTACCTGCTCGGCGACTGCCTCCAATCGCACTACCTCGTAGGCCGGTGCGCCGGCGGCCGCCCCGAGCTCGGCCGGGGACAAGATCGGCTCAGGCACATAGCCGGTGTCGACGCACAGCGCGCCCAGCCCGGACGCACGGAGGAATCGGAGGGTTATCTCCTCGGCACCGAGCTCGGCTCGCCGGGCGAGATAGACGCCGGGTTCCGCGCCGGCCTCGAGATCGAGCACTGGAGCACACCAGCGCCGGACAGCGAACCCGATCTGCGAGTCGAACAAGCTCCCGCCGAGCCCGCCGAGCCCGCCGGTGGAGTGCGCCTCGGTCAGCATCTCCTCGAAGTCGGTCCGACCCAGCGGGCGGCGCAGCACCCCGTGGCAGTGGTGATCCACCAGCCGTAGCGTCTCGACGTAGGGCATCGACGCGACCACGCTGGTCGGTGTCATGCGGTGATTCTCTCCGAGCGGAGCGCGATGGACAGGTTGGGAGCGCCGGATCGGGACCGGCGGGCGGCCCAGGCTCGCCACGCGGCCGCTGACCTCGCCGCTCGCGGGGTTACCGCGGTTGCCCTGACCTGGGTCGACAACGCCGGAGTCACCAGGGTGAAGGCGGTCCCGCTGGCGCGCCTGGAGCGCGCTGCCGCGTGGGGAGTGGGCGCCTCCCCGGTGTTCGACACGTTCTTGGTCGACGACTCGGCCGTGATGGGGCGGTTCGCCGGCGGCCCGGTCGGCGACGTGCGGCTGTACCCGGCGGCGGAGCGGCTGACCGCACTGGCCGCGCATCCCGGTTGGGCGTGGGCACCGGTCGACCGCTACGACCAGGAGGGCGCACCGCACCCGCAAGACTCGCGCGGCGTCCTCCGCCGCGAGGTCGCCCGGCTCGCCGCCGAGGGCTTCTCGGTACGGGCCGCCGTCGAGCTGGAGTGGTGCGTCTCGGCCGGCACCGGGGACGAGCTCGTCCCCGCCAGCCACGGTCCGGCGTACGGCATGACCAGGCTGACCGAGCTGTCCGGCTACCTCGCGCAGGTGCTGGACGCGTTGGCCGCCGAAGGCCTGGCCGTCGAGCAGATCCACCCCGAATACGCGGCCGGACAGTACGAGGTCTCGGTCGCCGCGGACGATCCGATCGGAGCCGCCGATACCGCAGTTCTGGTGCGCGAGACCATCCGCGCGATCAGCAGCAATCAGGGACTGCGGGCCACGTTTGCTCCCAAGGTGCTGGCCGGCAAGGTCGGCAACGGCGGGCACATCCACCTGAGCCTGTGGCGCGACGGCGTCAATGCGATGGCCGGCGGCGAGCGTCGACACGGCATGTCCGCCGGCGGCGAATCGTTTGCAGCCGGAATCCTGACCCACCTGCCAGCGCTGCTCGCCATCGGCTCGCCGTCGGTCGCCAGCTATCTACGCCTCGTGCCATCGCACTGGGCCGGGGCGTTCGTCTGCTGGGGATTGGAGAATCGCGAGGCAGCACTGCGGTTCATTACCGGTGTGCCGGGCGACCGGCCGCAGGCGGCCAATCTCGAGGTCAAGTGCTTCGACGCGGCGGCCAACCCCTACCTCGCCATGGCGGCGCTGCTCGCCGCCGGGCGCGCCGGGCTCGCCGAGAACGCCGTGCTGCCCGAACCCGTCGAGGTCGATCCCGTCACTCTCGACGGCGC
>DATFRM010000504.1:0-2332 GCA_035263265.1 Actinomycetes bacterium | reverse complement strand
CGCGAGTAAGGAGGCCGCCGGAGGCTATACCGCACGAGCCGCCGGTGTGGCGCCGGTGGCGTCGGTGCGCTCGAAGTACCGCGTGCAGAGCCGCAGTCGGCGTGCGTGCCAAACCATGTACGTGCCGAGGGTGAGCTGGGTGATGCTGCGCCCTACGTCTTCCCACCGGTCGCGTGCCCGCAACCAGACCAGTGCGGCTTGCCGTGACCGCACCCGGGCACCGCGCGGGGTCATCAGGCAGGGACCTCGGTTGGGGATGGGCCGGGTATGCGCTGCGGTGGTCGCGAAGTCGAACCGGTCGAGGAGCTCTCGGGTAACCGCCCTGATGGTGATGGGGGCGAGGTGCCACGCGGGACAGGGTCGATTGGCCGCCACACCGAAGGGGATGTAGCCGCCGGATTCGTGGAACTCCGGATAGTTGAAGCACAGCACGGACCCGGACGGGACAACCGAGCCGCTCGGCAAGGTCAGGTGCTCGGTAGTGATCCGGTGGGCGATGCCGAACAACGGGAATCGCCGCAGAGTCTGCTCGAAGGCCACGTCGAGCGCGCCGTCGTCGCGCGCCGCGCGCTGCAGCGACTCGTTCGCGGCGAGCGCCATCAGCAGGTGTGCCGTTGCCTCGGAGCTTTGCACCACCGCGGTGTTGAAGAACGTGCCCTGCAGGTAGTAGGCCTGTTCCCGCCGGTCGAGCAGCGCCGGCAGCTCCCGCGGCACCTGATCGAGCACCTGTTCGAGGTGTGCGGTGAGCCGCAGCCGGCGGTCCATGTGCCGTAGACCGCAGCACTTGAGCGCGGTGATGACGTCGTTGGCGTTGTCCACGATCAGCTGTCGTGCGTCGCCGGTGCTCGGACGGCCGAAGACCAAGCGATGGTAGAACTCCGCCCACACCGGCATGACCAGGTCACGTAGCCGGACGAGACCGGTTTGGTCGGGCAACGCATCGCGCACGCATTCGGCGGCGAGACGCTCGGCGGCCGCGCTCGGCATCGACAGAAAGCGGCGGGTGCAGCGGGCGACCTCGTCGTAGCGGGGTCCCCGCTCGAGGTGCTCCTGGTGCACCTCGGCACCGGGCGACAGCCAATACCAGAACAGATCGGACAAGACCGCCCCGCGACTGCGCCCGCCGGCCGCGGGATCGGCGTACACCTCGAGGAACAGCGACATGTCGATCAGGTCGCCGGGCACGGGGATCCCCTCCGTACCGTTGATCCGCGCGAACACCCACACCCGGATCGCGACGACTAAGCGCGGCAGCCAGTACGGCAGGCTCGCCAGTACCGCAGCCGAGACGCCAACGGCGATCACCGCGACCACACCAGGTATACCGCCGGAGGACGGCGGGGAGATTCGCCCGAATCCATCCGGGCCGCATGCCAGGTATACCTGGCATGGAATACGCCGTGATCGGTGCCGGACCAGCGGGCCTGCAGTTGGCGTACTACCTCCAGCGAGCGGGCCGCGACTACGTCGTTCTCGAGGCCGGCGCCACACCAGGCACGTTCTTCCGGACATTTCCCCGGCACCGCCGCATGATCTCCATCAACAAGCCGCACACCGGATGGCATGACGCGGAGAAGGACTTACGGGTGGACTGGAACTCCCTGCTGTCCGACGATCCCGCGCTCCGCTTCACCCACTACACCGGCCGCTACTTCCCCGACGCCGACGACTACCTGCGATACCTCGGCGACTACGCGCGCGGCTTGAACGTCCGCTACGGCCACCGGGTTAGCCGGATCAGCCGGATCGGCACCGAGTTCGAGGTCCGCTGCGACAACGGCGAGGTCTTCACCGCCGACCGGGTGGTGGTCGCGACCGGCTTCGCTGCGATGAACGTCCCGCCGATCCCTGGGATCGAGGCGACGGAGCGGTACTGGGACGTGCCGGTCGATCCGCGGGAGTTCACCGATCAACGCGTGTTCATCATCGGCAAGGGAAACTCGGCGTTCGAGACCGCGGACAACCTGACCGAGCATGCGACCGTGATCCATGTGGCCGGCCCGCGGTCGATCAACTTCGCCTGGCGCACGCACTTCATCGGGCACCTACGCGCGGTCAACAACAACTTCCTGGACACCTACCAGCTCAAGACGCAGAACATGGTCCTCGACGGCGACATTCTGCGCATCGAGCGGCGCCCCGACGACTATTTGGTCACCTTCTCGTATGCCCGGCGGGACAAGGTGGTGCAGCTCACCTACGACCGGGTCATCGCCTGTACCGGCTTCCGCATGGACTCGTCGATCTTCGATGCCGACTGCCGTCCCGAGCTGACAATCAACGACCGGTTCCCGGCGCTGACCGCGGAGTGGGAGTCGGTCAACGTCCCGGG
>DATFRM010000503.1:0-10609 GCA_035263265.1 Actinomycetes bacterium | reverse complement strand
CCTTGTCCTCGTTCCGGCCGCTCCATGGAACGCGGGTGGTGCGGAGTTTGGGGTACGCGGTCCGTGGCTCGACCGCGACCCAGCCCACCGGCTCACCGTCGAGATAGGCCACCAGCCCACAGGTGGCAGTCGCATTCGGCTTACCGCAAGCGGTCTGCGTCCGGAGCATCGCGGTCCGCTCTGCCAACGTCGAGTCGCGCCAGATCCAGCCGATGACCTTGAACCGCTGGCACTGGCACTGGCTGGGGTAGTCGGCCGTGCCGAAGATCGTGGTCAGATCGTCCCAGGACGCCTCGTTGGCGGGGACGATGGTCAGCTTCTCGGCCGGGATCGGCGTGCCCATGGCCGTCATCATGGCTGCAACGGGTCCGGTCTTGCCATGCCGGCTGTATCGAGTTCGCTGTCGACGATCACGCTCCGAACGCTAGGCTTTATTCCGGACGTTCGGCTTCCGGATCGGGGTGAAGCGGTGAATCCCGAGGCGAGTCCCACCGCACGGGCGCTGCTGGCCTTCGAGCTGGTGCAGGGCAGCCCGGGCATCACCGCGGACCGGTTGGCGGACAAGCTCGGCGTCTCCGAGCGAGCCGTCCGGCGATACGTCGGAATCCTCCGCGAGGCCGGCATCCCGATCGAGTCTGTTCGGGGGCCCTACGGCGGCTATCGGATTGGCCGCGGCGTCCGGCTCCCGCCGCTGATGTTCAGTGCCGCCGAGGCGCTCGGGCTGGTCATGGCCGTGCTCGACGGTCATCACGACGCCGCGGACGCCACGGATCCGGTCGGCAGCGCGCTGGGCAAATTGCTGCGCGCTCTGCCCGAACCGGTAGCCCGGCAGGCCGAGGCGGTCCGGCTGACTACCGCGCCGGCGCCCGACCGCGCCGCCGTGCGACCCGACCCCGAGATCGCGACCACCCTGGTGCAGGCGTGCGCGGACCGTCGCCGGGTGCGGCTCGCCTATCGCTCGGAGGCCGGGTCGGAGTGGGCGATGGAGGTCGATCCATGGGCGGTCGTGGTGCGCCACGGCCGGTGGTACCTGCTGTGCTGGTCCCATGGGTCGAACTCCAAGCGGACATATCGGATCGACCGGGTTCGCGAGGCAGATGCGCTCGGCGCAACCTTCAGCCCACCCGCCGATCTCGACCCGGTCGCCGTCCTCGAGGAAAATCTCGCTCTCGGCTGGGAGTACGAGGTCGAGGTCGTCATCGATGGTCCCCTCGACTGGGTAGGGCGCTACCTACCCCGCACCCTCGGACGGCTCGAGCCGGTCGACTCCGAGACCACCCGCCTGGCCGGCAGCACGAGTAACCCGAAGTGGTACGCCGAGCAGCTCACGGCCATCCCGACGGCGTACCGGATCGTGCGAGGGCCCGAAGTCCAGGAAGCTGCGCGCGTCCTTGGCCAGCGATTGCTTGCCGCGGGCGAAACGCCGGTGCCCTGATCTATCCGCCGCGCATGCCGAGCGCACCGGGCAGATGCTGTCAGGCTTCGGCCGGTGCGCGCCGAGCTGAGCGGTACATCTCGACAACCTCGGCGACGGTCGTCGCGTCCTCGGCGGATTTGTCGTCGCGGTAGCGGCCGGTGAAGCGCGGGAAGCGCATAGCCAGGCCGGCGTTCTCCTTGATCTGCCCCCAGCCGGCGGTGTGGGTCGGCGAGAGGGTCAGTTCGGCGCAGAGCACCTCGAGAACCATTCCGGGCTCGAACCAGACATCGGCCTCCCGCCGCGCGTCTATCCGGGCGGGCCGTTCTGAACGGGCCAGCGGAGCGAGCCGAGTCGGTAGCGCGGCCAGGTCTGCGTCACTGAACCCCGTGCCGCATTTGGTGACTGTCGGGAATGTGTCGGTTTGCGGGTCGTAGGCGGAGAGCAGCAGCGCGCCGTACTGCCCGCGCCGGCGACCTCGACCCCACATCGCGCCCACGACCACCAGATCGAGAGTGTCGGTGAGCTCGGTGCGGTAGTCCCGCTTGAGCTTGATCCACTGCCAGCCACGGGCACCGGCCTGGTAGCCGGCCGACGCCGCCACCGACTTGCACATCAGCCCTTCGCAGCCATCCGTGATGGCCTGCTCGAACGCCGCCTCCAGCGCCGGGGCATCGGACACCAGGGTTTGCGTGGTGAGCTGAAGCTGCGGCGACAGCCGGATCGCCTGTACCAGCCGGGCCCGCCGCTCCGGATAGGACAGCCGGGTCAGATCCTCGCCATCGGCGTAGAGCAGATCGAAGCAGAACAAGCTCACCGGCACGTCCCGGGCGGCCTCCGCGATTCCGTGCTTCCGGCGCCGGTACATGACCTCCTGGAACGGGCGCAGCTCACCGGAGGCCGGGTCCGCGGCGACCACCTCGCCCTCCAGGATCGCCTCCCGCGGGCCGAGCCCTCGATCGAGCAAATCGACGACATCGGGGAACTGGCTGGAGACTCGCTCCAGGCGGCGGGTGAACAGCTCGAGGTGCCCATCAGCGGAGCGGTGGGCCTGCACGCGCATCCCGTCGTACTTGTACTCGGCCGCGCACGTCCCCCCGAGCTTTTCGAGGATCTCGACAGCATTGGACAGGCGTTGCGCCAGCATCACGCGGACCGGATTCCCCGGCCGGACGGCTATCTGCTCGACCGCGGGGAGGCCCCGGATGGCGAGGGAGCCGGCAACCAGACCAAGGTCGCAGCAGATGTTGTATGCCCGCTCCAGCACCGGCCGGTCGGTGCGGCCGCCGGCGTAGACCTGCGCAAGTGCCTCCAGGATTGTCGGGGTGCCGACGCCCAGCCGCAGGTTGCCGGTCACCAGGCGGAGCAGGTAGCGGGCCTCCACCGGCGTGGCTTGCTTGAGCAGTCCGGACAGCAGAGTGAGCTTTCGGGTCTGCGAGCCCGGGCCGGTCGCGGCGGCGATCTCGTGCAGCGTGTCGACCACATCCCTGACCTCCAGCGTGGCGCTCCGGGCTGGGGTACCTGCCTCGCCGTCGGCGTGGTCAGGGGAGCCGTCGAGAAGCCGCTCCGCGGCGTGGCCCAGGTCGCCGGTGTCCCGCAGCACCGCCAGTACGTGCTCGCTGCTCGCCCCAGCGGCCTCGGCCAGCGCACGGGTAGCCAGCCGCTCGGCCAGGCCCAGGTCGATACCGGCGAACTCGGGCGCGATCTGCCCCTGACACATGTAGACCACGGAAGGCAGCAGCTCCGCAGGAGTCTCGGCGAGGAGGACGGCGAGCCGGCTCGTCAGTTCGAGGCGACCGCTGGCGTGCTCCAGGTCCCGATACGCCTCGGCCACGATCTCGTACCGCACGGCCCTCCCTCTGCCTGACCCGGTTGGTCGGGATTGACGCTACCGGCAGCGTAGAGGGCACTCGGCCCGGTTACGAGTCGATGCCGGGCACCAAGCCGGCGTCAGGGAGTAATAACGGCGTGGTCGCAATGTTCGCAGTTGCTCGGATTACCCCATTTCACCCAGGTGTCCTTGCCGCAGTATTTGTTCTGGCACTTGACCTTTACTGACTCGCCCACTCTTGGCATCGGGTCGCCCTTCGAATGACTTTTGACGCTCAGCTATGCCGGCCAAGGGAACATAGCAAAGTGGACGGCGTCCGAGCAGTCTGTTTTGAGTCTTCGAGCCACTCAGACGAGCAGGCGCTCGGTCGTCTAGCTGAGAGCTGCTAGTTCAAGGTGACTACGGCCAATAGTTGTGCGGGTCAGAGGATTACGTATTAGAAGTCCCGCGACTGTGGCTGATTGGACGATGTCGCTGAGTGATAGTGATGGCCAGAGTTAGGGGAACGCATAGCGTGCCCAACAGAGTTCGCGTGGCAGGAACATGCCATGTGGTGTGGGGGAGAAGGAGGCGCTGACATGGCGACTTGGCTAGACCTGACTGGATACGTCCGGTCGAACTACAAGGTTGCCGACGAGCAGTCGAACTCGATCAGAATGGTATTCGACACGGGAGACCTACGCTCTCAGGTGGTGCTGCTGTGGCGTCAGGTCATCGGGAACGACGAGTGGCTCCAGATCGAGTCACCCATTGGAGAGGCGAGCTCGGTCAATCTCCAACAGGCGCTAGAGGAAGCGGGGCGCCTTGTCTGCGGCGGCCTGATGATTGACGGTGGGCACGTATTCATGAGGCACGCCGTCCCGCTTGTCAATCTCAACATCAACGAGTTCGAGCAGCCGCTTCACCTGGTCACGACCTCGGCCGACTTGCTCGAGGAGAAACTCGTCGGCGGCGATCGGTACTAACGGTCCTACGGATAAGGTCGCAGCCGAATTCCGGGATGGGTGCGAGGCGTTCGGCTCGCCAGGTGAACGACGACGGCTCACCTGGCGAGCCGAACGCTGTGCGATGTCTCGCGGCCGCAACTCGGCGTAATGGCTCGAGCCCGAGGGGTGAGGTGGCCGCACCTCGCCGCGCATTTCTGCAGCCTCGGGGCTATCGAGCAAGGCACGTTGGTGCCAGTGTCTCGGGTGGGATCGGGACTCTGGAGGCGGGCATGGCAGATGTATCCGGCCGCTACCTCGATGCGCTGCGCGACGTCTACGACCCGTGCTGCCGGGAGAAGGGGATCTCGGTGGTCGACATGGGGCTCGTGCGGTCCGTGCTGGTCCAGGACGGGCACGCCCGGGTCGAGCTGCTGCTCACGTCCGGCTGGTGCCCGTTCGCGGCGCGCGTCCTCAACGACGTACACGACCGGATCGCAGCGCTGCCGGAGGTCGCGGACGCCCAGGTCGACGTGGTCTGGGATGAGGCGTGGACAACGGATCGCCTGTCCCCGTCCGCCGCGCGCAAGCTGAACTTCCTGCCCGCCCCCGCGCTCATTTCGGATCGCGATGCCTACGTCATGGCACACACGAAGGAGGCCGACGGTGATCGGTGACGCGTTCGTCTTCGACGGGGTTGCGCACCTGTTCAACTTCGATGCCAAGAACCCGCTCGGTCGACCGGGCGAGATGTTCTCGCAGCACATCTACGCCTTCCATCAGGCGCTTACGCCGGCCGGCGAGACCGTGTTGCCACCCGAGGAGTTCCTCCGGCAGTGGACCGTCGAGGATATCCGGCGGATGGTGTACGACGAGTCCGACACCGACATGCTGTGCGCGATGCCGCTGCCGCTGACTGACCTGTACAAGGACGGTCTGTCGCCCTGGGAGGAATGCGCCGAACTGGCCTCCCGCGACCCCGATCGCACGGTCTTCTGGGGTTCGGTCAACCCGCTCGAGGGGCGGAAGGCGCTGGACTTGATGGAGCGTCAGGTCGGCGAGTTCGGTGCCAAGGCGTTCAAGTTCTATAACGTCCGGTACGACTACGGTTCGCCGTTCCCGTGGCGGATGGATGATCCGCGGGTCGCGTTCCCGGTCTTCGAGAAGGCGCAACAGCTGGGCGTGAACCTCATCGGTGTGCACAAGGGCGTGCCGCTCGGCCCGCAGCCGATCGAGCACACCCAGACCTGGGACATGGACGGCGCCGCGGCCAACTTCCCCGACATCAACTTCGTGATCTTCCATGTCGGGCTGCCGTTCCTCGACGAGGTGTGCTGGCAGCTGATCCGCCATCCGAACCTGTACGCCTCGCTGGCCGCGACCATCAACTTCGTGGTCAGGGCGCCGCGGATGTTCGCCGAGACGCTCGGCAAGCTGCTGTTCTGGTGCGGCGAGGACAAGATCGTGTACGGCAGCGAGACCCCGATCTGGCACCCGCAGTGGGCGCTGAAGGCGTTCTGGGAGTTCGAGATCCCGCAGGACATCATCGACGGCTACGGCTATCCGCAGCTGACCGAGCAGGCGAAGCGGAAGATCCTCGGCGAGAACTTGCTCCGACTGCACGGCATGGACGTGGAGGAGACCAAGCAGCGACTCGGCCGCGCCCAGAGCCACTGAGGGGATTCGTCCGACTATGTCGATTGCCGGCCGGGTGCGCCCCGGCCGGCCGGCGGTCTCTTTCGTTCATACGCCAGCTACCCCGTGGTACAACTTCAAAGATCGGCTAGCGGCCGCCGGGGGGATTAGATGGGCGGATACGTCAGCAGTGGCGCAAATGGCACGACGGAGCTTCGGATCCATGGTGTGTCGGGCACTCCACCGGTCGAGATGCTCGATCATCCAAACGTTGTGCAGGTCGCCGGTGATGCCACGGCCGGGTTCTATCGGCGGTGGTGGCCGGTGCGGCCGGACCGGGCGGAATATGACGGGGATTCCGATAACGCGCGGCAAGAGGCGTACTCATGGGGTGCGTTGACCGCCGGTAGTCGGGTTCGCGCGCTGTGGCTGCTTCTCCTACCGTTCATGCTCACCAATATCGCGTTCTTCATGATCCCGAACTCGTCGGCCGGTGGCCGGAAACGGGATTTGGCGTGGTGGCTGCGCAAGTCCAGCGAGGCATTTCAGCGGGTGTTCTCGCTCGGGTTGACGCTGATCTTGGTGCTCACCGCGGTGTCGGTATCGATGGACATGGTGGCCTGGCAGTGCACGCGACCCGGTTCGGAAGGGTGCAGTGGCCCTGCGTCGTGGCTTGATTTCCTGACCGAGGGGTTCTTCGCTCAGCCGAGCCGGCGGTTGGCGCTGGCCGCGCTGGTACCGCTGGCGGCGATCGGTGTGCTTTGGTGGCTCAGCCGGAGCACCTGGTCGAACTATGAGGCGAAGCTGCCGCCGCCGCGTGATTCCGCCGCCGGATCGGCGCAGCCGGGGACGGCCGCCGCGGCGCCGAAGGCTTCTGTGTTGGAGCAGCGCAAGATGTGGAACGGGGCAGGACCGGTGCGGCGACTGGGAGCCGTGCACATCGCAGCGTGTGTCGCGTTGACCGGCGTGCTGTTGGTGGCCCCGATCGCCCACGGCGGGTCATGGGAAACGGCGCTACGGCTGCTGCTGGCCGCGCTGCTGGTGCTGCTGCTCGGGACGGTGCTGCTCGCGATCCTGCCGATCACCGCAACCCGGCACAATCCCGGCCGCTCGCCCCTGACGCAGTGGCAGCGAGCGATCTACTCGGGGTTACCGGTGCTCGCGGTCGTGCTCGTGCTTGTCGCCGGCACCCTCGCCCTGCTGCCCGGAGTCGGACCCGAGTCAACCGTCGCAATGGACGGGACCCGAGTCCTGCCGTGGTTCAGCGCGCTGTTCGGGGCGCTGGTGGTAGGAATGGCGCTCGCATGGCTCCTCGTTGCCGTGGTGACGATCCCACTGGCAGTGGCGGGCCGCCGTGGGCCCATCGATACCGCGGACACGCGGGAGGGCGACCTTTCCGTGCAGCCGGCCTGGTGGGGACTGGGGACTCCGGTGGCGCTGATGCTGGGCTGGCTCGTGGCCGGCGGCTTCTCGGCCGGCCTGACGCTGCTGGTTGCCGGCTGGCTCGGCGACCCGGTACCGACCGGCCAGGACACCGATGCGGCCATGGCGCTGTCCCTTCCGCCGTTCTACTTCTGGGCGGCCATCGGAGCCGGGGTCATGCTGGTGCTCTTCGCAGCCGGGATCATCCTGGGAATCTGGAGATTCCGGATGAGGTACCGGCAGCTACTGACTGAACGAATCCCGGAGCTGTATCGGAGCTGGCTCCCGCCGAACGGATCGCTCCCGGCCCGAGAGGCAGAGCGGCGGGCCCAAGCAATCGCTCGAACCTGGGCCCGAGCCAACGCCGTAGAGATCGGCCGAGCCGTCCTCGGCAGCCTTACGGTCGCAATCTTGCTCGTCCTGTTCGGTGGCGTGCTGCTCTACCTGCTCCCCGGCGGCCGCGCTGCGGTCGAAGACAGCGTTCCCGGATGGCTGGTCGGCTGGTGCGTAACCTTGATCGTCGTCGCCACCGGCGCTCTCATCGGGCTCGGCCGCGCCGCCTACAAGGACCGGAACAAACGACGCAAGCTCGGCACGCTGTGGGATGTCGGTACCTTCTGGCCGCGAGCTACCCATCCGCTCGCTCCGCCGTCGTATGGCGAGCGCGCAATACCCGACCTCATTACCCGGATCGGCCGCCTGACCGACCAGCCCGATGATGTCGTCATCCTGTCCGCGCATAGCCAGGGAGCGATCATCGCGGCGACGGTGTTCCTCCAACTCGACCCGGTGCAGCAGAACCGGGTGTGCCTGCTTACCTACGGCTGCCCGCTGCGTCGGCTCTACGCTCGCTTCTTTCCCGGGTACTTCGGCTTGCCGACGCTGCGGCGTCTTGGCCATCTACTCGATGCCGCCGAGCCGCAGGCGTTGCCGCGCACGCAGCCGCGGGCCGGTTGGGCCTGGCGCAATCTTTTCCGGCCGTCCGACTACATCGGCGGTCCGATCTTCAACGCCTACCCGGGGGCACAGTTCGATCCGCAGCGTGACCTGGCAGGTTCCGACAACGGCGATGTCGACCGCGAGCTGATCGACCCCGTATTCGTCTCGTCCGCCGGCGATCTGACCTGGCCGGTGGTTCGTGGACACTCGAACTATTGGGTCGATCCGGCGTTCTCGGATACCCGGCAACTCGTGCTGGAACTCCACCGAGCCCGAACCGGGCTACCCGACTCGCCGCAGGACGTAACCGATCGACGTTGGTGACGGCGCTAACGAGACCGAGGCTCGACGGGGTCAGGAGCCAATGCTCTGCAGGAGGATCTCGGCGACCCGAGCAGGCTGTTCCAGTGCGGCGAAGTGCCCGGTGTCCCGAAGCGAGATCGACTCAGCTCCCCCGAGCATGGCCAGGTTGGCATCTCGCTCTGACCCGCGCGACCAGTCCTGGTCGCCGTAGACGAGGGTTATCGGCGCGGCAACACGGGGGTAGACAGCGCGGGCGGAGATCATGCTTGCCACGTTACTGAAGACCTCGCGCGCGACCCGGGGATAACCGCTGCGACGGCCGACTCGGCGTAGTTCGGCCAGATAGTGATCGGGCAGCTTGTTCCCGTCGAACAGACCACCTCGAAGAACGATGCCGAGGACGCGCTCGTTCTCCAGCCTGGTGACGATCGGGCCGACTCCGGGCAGCCGGGACGCGCCAACGTAGATCGAGGCGGTGCGATTCGCTCGAGCCACGCCGCCGGGATAGTCGTAGGGATTGATCGCCACGATGTTCCGCACCCGGGCGTCGAGCTCGGTAGATGCGGTCAGCGCAACCGTCGCGCCCATCGACTCGCCGGCCAATGTGAGCCGATCGAGGTCGAGCGTCGTGACGAACTGGACGAGCGCGCGCCGAAGCGCCGGCTCGGTGTAGCTCACCCCCGGCGTGATGTCGGACCAGCCCATGCCCGGCATGTCGATCGCGTACGCGGTGAATGCCTGCAAGAGCCTCGGGATTACCAACTGGAAGTGATCGAGCTGCGTTCGCACCGTGTGCAGCAATATCAGAGGTACTGGGCCGGATCCGGTCGTCAGGTAGCGCAGACGCGACCCGTCGGCGAGCGTGACGTACTCGATCTTCCCCGAGGGTGACCACGTGCGGGTGTAGTCACTGTCCGGCCGCGCTGGCTGCCCCATCGCCGTCTCATTCCGTCGACGTCACCGACCTCGAACCCACAGAGCATGACCAAACGGGATCGGCTAGGCAACCGGGCGTCACTCGCCGGTGTACTCGTCGTGCCGTCGGATCCAGACTTGCCAGTCGTGGCCTTCGTCGCGGCCTTTCGGTGCGTGGTCGAGGATCGGGTAGTAGCCCATCACGAACTCCAGGCCGCGCCAGGCGGTGGAGTACGTGTGGTAGACGGTGCCGTCGTCGCCGGCGGGCTCGGGACCTGGGCGAAGGGCTCGCGAGCTCGGTGTCCCGACCGGTTTCCGTCGCCGGCGGTGTCAGGACTAAGAGGAAATACATCCACCTGACTTGCTTGCCTGCGTAGGAGGACATCATGAGCGACCTGTCCGGTAGGACCACGATCGTTGTCGGCGCGAGCCGCGGTCTGGGGCGCGGGATCGCCACGGCGTTCGCCGCAGCCGGCGCCCCGGTGGTCGCGGTGTCCCGGACCGCGACCACCTTTCCCGAGCCGAGAGACGGCACCGGGGGCACCGGCGGCACCGGCGGCACCGGCGGCACCATCCGGACCGAGATCGCGGACGCCGGGGATCCCACCGTCGCGGGAAGCCTTCTCAACCGTTACGAGCCGGAGACCCTGATCCTGGTGGCCGGCGCGAATCCGTACATGCGACCGCTGCAGCAGCAGACCTGGGACACGTTCTCAGTCAACTGGCACACCGATGTCCGGATCACGTTCCACTGGCTGCGCGAGGTACTGCTCAAACCGCTGCGGCCCGGCAGCCGGGTGGTCGTGTTCAGCAGCGGCGCGGCACTGAACCCGGGCGGTTCGCCGCTCAGCGGTGGATACGCCGGAGCCAAGGCAACCCAGCGCCTCATCACCGGGTACGCCCAGGAGGAGGCCAGTCGCGCCGGCCTGGACATCACCTTCAGCGCGGTACTGCCCCGGTTCGCGCCGGCGACCGGCGTCGGACGGCCGGCGGTTGAGGCGTACGCGGCGCGTGCCGGCCGGTCCTTCGAGGACTACCTCGAGCAGCTCGACTACCCGCTGCTCACCCCGGAGATCGCCGGCACCGCCATAGTCGAGTTGGTAAAGGCCGATGCCGCTACCGTCGCCCAGTCCTACGGGCTCACCGGCGCCGGGCTGCAGAAACTACCCTGACGCCGTTGGTGGTCTGATCCGAGCGGGGTCGAGCAGCGGTCATGAGCAGGACGCC
>DATFRM010000502.1:0-5051 GCA_035263265.1 Actinomycetes bacterium | reverse complement strand
GCATTGGCGCGCCGTCAATACCAAGTCGTACCGAGTCCTGCGGGCCATTCTCAACACCGCCGTCGATGACGGTCGATCCGCCGGAATCCGTGCCGGATCAAGGGTGCTGGGGATGACAAGGCACCTGAGCCACCCGTTCTGGATATCGACCAGGTGTATGCCATCGCTGACGCAATCGGTGGTCGCGTTTGAGCCATGGTGCTCTTAGCCACCTTTACCAGCCTCCGCTTCGACGAACTGGCGGCGTTGCGGCGCCGAGATGTGGACCTCGACCGAGGGCTGGTCCGTGGTTCGGGCACAGACGGAGACGCGTGACTCCGCATTTCCACGACCTCCGCCACACCGGGAACACTCTGGCCGCCGGCACCGGTGCGAGCGTCAAGGAGCTGATGGCCCGGATGGGGCATGCTAGCCCCCGGGCCGCGCTGATCTACCAGCACGCGACGAGCAAGCGGGACCAGCCTGATCGCAGCCGTAATGAATGCGAAGATACTTGCCGTTCGCCGAGCCTGGTCACGCGAACCATCAGGCGGTGAAGGAGCGGGCTACCACACGAGCCCCGGACTCCCACGATCTTCGTGTGATGAGCTCCGGCCGGTAGCTTGGAGGATCCCAATTGAGGGAGTCCTGTGAAGCGCCGGTGCCGGGTACCGTCGCAGGAGTCTCCAACCCGCGCGGTGCTGCCCGGAACCAGACACTTCACCGTGGTTCACCAGCCCGACTGGCTCGCCTCGATGACCCACACCTTCCTCGGCTGACAACCGGCCCGTCTCGGACTTACGGAGGACAGCGATGCGACAACTCATGGTCCAAACATTCCTCACCCTGGACGGCGTCATGCAGGGGCCCGGCGGTCCTGGCGAGAGATGGGACGGCGGCGCCGACTACGGCGGCTGGTCGACCGGCTACTGGGACGACCAGCTCAGCGGCATCATGGGCGAGATCACGGGCCGGCCGTTCGATCTGCTTCTCGGCCGCAAAACCTACGCGATCTTCGCCGCGCATTGGCCACGAACCGATCAACCAGGCGCCGAGATCTTCAACAACGCCACCAAGCACGTGGCGTCACGCACCCTCGACCACGTCGATTGGCAGAACTCGATCCTGATCAAGGGTGACGTCGCCCACTACGTCCGCGAACTCAAGCAGAGCGACGGCCCGCAGATCCAGGTGCACGGCAGCGGAAACCTGATCCAGACGCTGCTCGAGCACGACCTGGTCGACGTCTTCTCGTTGTTGATCTTCCCGCTGCTGCTGGGCACCGGGAAGCGGCTGTTCGCCGACGGGACAATCCCAGCCGGGCTAAAGACGGTCGACGTGACGACCACCAGCATGGGTGTAATCGCCATGAGGTATGAGCGCGCCGGCGATCTCAAGTACGGCTCGTTCGCCGGGCGCGAAGCCACCGAAGTCCGCAAACAGCTGGCCAAGGAAGAAGGCTAAGAGCCTGCGACGCATGATCGACAATTAGTTGGTCAAGCGGCGGTGTGACCGCGAGATCGTGGAAGAGGGATTGCACGGGCACGCCGTGCCGGAGCGAAGGCACGAAGCGGCGAAACGATCGACCGCCGGTTGTTTGATCCAAAATAGCGTTGGCTACATCTGTGGCTACATCCGCGTCGAAACAGACCCCAGCCCCGCAAACGGGTTGACGCTGGACAGCGGGGTGGAGACGAGGGGACTCGAACCCCTAACCCCTGCCTTGCAAAGGCAGTGCTCTGCCAGTTGAGCTACGTCCCCAGGAAGCCCGTCCAGGGTACCCCGAGCCCAGTGGCGTCGCGGTACCCAGGATTGATCAAGGCACCTGGGGAGTGACTGAGTCGGTGGCCTCCGCCCAGAGGTCCTGCTCGGCCTTACCGGCCTGGATCTGGCGGTAGACAAGGAACCCGCCGATCGCGGCAAGGACCAGCAGAATCAAACGCTTCACCGTGGCACTCCTGAGAAAGCTGAGATCTTCGTAACAATCGCACCGTATCACCGGGCCTACGGCCCAGACTCCCCAAGCTCAGACTCAGCGGCTCTCGTACGGCGGCGCGAACACCACCAGCATGGCAAGGTCCGCGTTGATGTCCTCGAACCGGTGATCCTCCCCGGCCGGTACGAAGATCACCGAGCCGGGTCCGATCCGCTCCGCTCCCGATGCCGTGACCACGGTCGCGGCGCCGGCGTAGACGACGTAGATCTCGTCCTCGCTGTGCGGCATCTGGTCGTCCACTCCGAGCGCCGGGATGGAGTAGGTGCCGACCGAGAGATCAGCGCTGCGGAAGTGCTCGACAAAGTGATTCGGATCGGCGCCCGGATCAGTGAATGCGCCGGCATTCTCGATGATGTGCACGACCACCCTTTCCCGGCCGGAGGAGCCCGGCCGGAGGAGCCCGGCCGCAGGGGCCGGCCGTGGTCGGCCAGGATCTCACAGCCGGTAGCGGACCCAGAACGGCCGGATCAGCCGCCACTGCACGACCACGGCGAGCACCGTCAGCACCAGCATCACCAGAGTCGCGGCCGCCGCGTACCCGTAGCGCAGGTACTCGAAGGCGTTGCGGTAGATAAACAGCGACAGGTACGTGGTCGCGTAAGGCGGCGGCCCGCCGTCGGTGACGACCAGCGCCGGCACGAACGAGAACTGGAAGCTGGCGATAGTGTCCCGAATCAGCAACAGGCCAAGTACCGGCGCGATCAGCGGCAGCGTGATCCGGCGGAACACGTCCCAGCCGGTCGCGTCCTCGATCGCCGCTAGCTGATAGAGCTCGGCCGGCAGGCTCACCCGGACCGCGAGCAGCACAATGAAGATCTCGCCGATCGTGAACAGGCTCATCAGGATGATCGCGGTACGGGCATCATTCGGATCGGTAAGCCACTGCGGCGGGGTCCGGCCGAACGCGGTTAGGCCGTTCTGCCCGCCCACGAGCAGCAGTTGGTTGATCGGTCCGTACACCGGGTTGAGCAGCCACAACCAGAGCAGACCGTACGCGATCTCGGGGACCGCCGTCGGCAGCACCGCCGCGGTGCGCGCGGACCCCACGAGCGCGGACCGCCGGTGCAGCAGCAGCGCGAGGCCGAGCGCGAGCAGCAGCCGAATCGGCACCGCGATGGCCGCAAACCAGAGCGAGTTGCTCAGCGCGGCACGAAATGCATCGTCCCCGACCAGGTCGGTGAAGTTGCGGGTGCCGATCCAGCGTGGCGGCCGGATCAGGTCGTAGTCGGCGAACGCCATCACCAAGGTCACGATCGCCGGGATGAACACCAGAACCGCCAGCCCGAGCAAGAACGGCGCCAGCATCAACGCCGGCTGCCACCGGCGCGGATCCGCACCAGGGGCCGCTCGGGTCGGGTTGCCGGCGGTCACCGCAGCACCACCCGGCGCCCGCTCGAGCCGTCGAATAGGTGCAGATCCGGCTGCCGTACCGACACCGGATGTGCACTTCCGACCGCGGGCCGATCTCCGGCCGGCACCCGTGCTGTGATCGACTGACCGCTGATCCGCAGGCGAACGTACGCGTCCTCGCCGACCACCTCGACCTGCTCAACCACGCCCGCCGAGCCGCGACCGCCGAGCCGCGTCGCACCCGGCCGGAATCCCACCACCAGACCTGGGTCGCCAAGCCACCCGTTGTCGAGCCCGTCAGCGCCCGAACCAGCCGACCCGACCACGGCCGGCGGGTCCAGCAGGCTCCGTGCAAGCGCGGCCGGGACCAGGTTCATCGCGGGCGATCCGACGAACCTTGCCACGAATGTGTTGGCCGGTTTGGACCAGATCTCATCCGGAGTACCAACCTGCTGGATGCGCCCTGCTTGGAGCACCGCGATCCGGTGACCGAGCACCATGGCTTCGGTCTGGTCGTGGGTGACGTGCACCATCGTGCCGCCCACCCGCTGGTGGAGACCGCGTAGCTCAAAGCGGGTTTCGACCCGCAGTTCGGCGTCGAGATTGGACAGTGGCTCGTCGAGCAGGAAGACCTGGGGCTCTCGGACTAGCGCCCGAGCGAGGGCTACCCGCTGCTGTTCGCCGCCGGACAGTTGCCCGGGCAGCCGGTCGAGGAGGTGGTCGCAGCCGGCCGCGGCCGCCGCGCGCCGGGTCCGCTCCTGCGCCTCCCGTTTCGGGGTATCCCTGACCAGCAGCCCGAACGCGATGTTCGCGGCCACAGTGAGGTGTGGGAACAGCGCGTAGGTCTGGAACACCATCGAGACACCGCGCCGGCCCGGTCGCCATCCGGTTACGTCCTTGCCGGCGATGAGCACCCGGCCGCGCGTGGCCGGGTGAAGTCCGGCGATCACCCGGAGCAGGGTGGACTTCCCCGAGCCGGACGGACCAAGCACCACGAGCAGCTCGTCCCGGTCTACCGACAGGTCGACTCCGTGGAGTACCTCGACCGGGCCATGCGCCGCGTGCACGCCCGCCAGAGCCAGCCCGGGACTACCGGTCAAGGAGTCTCACCACGGGCGAACAACTCCCTGGTCTCCTCGTCCAGCGCCCTGACCACGTCATCGAGCGCGTCGCCGCGGTAGAGCCCGTTCTCCAAGATGCCGTTGGTGACGTCCTCGATCTCCGGCCAGGTCGAGATCGTCGGGACGTACTGGAGGTTCGGGATCGCGTCGAGCCAGACCTGCGCGTTGCTCGGCGGCTGGTTCGGGTCGAGGTACGCCGGTGACTGTGCCACCGCGATGTTGGATGGAACGGTGCGCCCGGTGGCCGCGATGATCCGCTGCCCTTCCCCGCTCATCGCGAACTCGACGAACCGCCAGGCACTGTCTTTGTCGTCCGAGCCGCTGGTGATGCAGTAGGCGTCCGAGTGCAGGATTCCACCAGGCTGGCCGTACGTCGGCAGCGGTGCGACATCCCACTCGAAGTCGGTGATGGTCCGGAACGTGGTGGTCACCCGGCGGGACTCCAGCAGCATCGCCAGCCGGCCGTTGACGAACCGCGACTCGTCGTCCTCAGCCTCTACCTCGTCGTCGGTCGGCACCACGCCGTAGGCCTGGCGCAGGTCGAACAGGTTGCGTAGCGCATCACGCGCCGCCGGGGTGTCGAACGTGAATCGGGTCGGCTGCTG
>DATFRM010000501.1:0-5247 GCA_035263265.1 Actinomycetes bacterium | reverse complement strand
TCGGTCCCGGTTCGTGATCGAGCCGCTCGAGCCGGGTTTCGGCTACACGCTCGGTAACTCACTGCGCCGTACCCTGCTCTCCTCCATTCCCGGTGCCGCCGTCACCAGCATCCGCATCGACGGCGTGCTGCACGAGTTCAGCACCGTGCCCGGGGTGAAGGAGGACGTGACCGACCTGATCCTGAACATCAAAGAGCTGGTGGTCAGCTCCGAGCACGACGAGCCGGTCGTGATGTACCTGCGCAAGCAGGGCCCGGGCGTGGTCACCGCGGCCGACATCCATCCGCCCGCCGGGGTCGAGGTGCACAACCCCGACCTGCACCTGGCCACCCTCAACGGCAAGGGCAAGCTCGATCTCGAGCTGACCGTGGAGCGCGGCCGTGGCTACGTGTCCGCGGCCCAGAACAAGCAGCCGGGCCAGGAGATCGGGCGGATCCCGATCGACTCCATTTACTCGCCGGTGCTCAAGGTGGTCTACAAGGTGGAGGCGACCCGAGTCGAGCAGCGCACCGACTTCGACCGGCTGATCGTCGACATCGAGAGTAAGCCGTCGATCACGCCGCGGGACGCGATGGCGTCCGCCGGCAAGACGCTCACGGAGCTGTTCGGCCTGGCCAGGGAGCTCAACCTGGAGGCCGAGGGCATCGACATGGGCCCGTCGCCCACCGATGCCGCACTCGCCGCCGATCTCGCGCTGCCGATCGAGGAGCTCGAGCTCACCGTGCGCTCGTACAACTGCCTCAAGCGCGAAGGCATCCACACAGTGGGCGAGCTGGTCATGCGCAGTGAGGCCGACCTGCTGGACATCCGCAACTTCGGCGCGAAGTCGATCGACGAGGTCAAGCTGAAGCTGGCCACGCTTGGGCTGAACCTCAAGGACAGCCCGCCCGGGTTCGACCCAGGTAGCGCGGTCCACGACTTCGGCGCGGACGACGACGACCAGCGGTTCGCCGAGACCGAGCAGTACTGATTCCGCGGGTCGCCGTTCCGCACCGGCTAGCGGAGCGGCTGCCCCGCTCGACGAGGAGAGAAGATCACGATGCCCACGCCCAGCAAGGGCCCGCGTCTCGGCGGTGGTCCGGCGCACGAGCGGCTGATGCTGGCCAACCTGGCCACCGCGCTGTTCGAGCACGGGAAGATCACCACGACCGAGGCCAAGGCCAAGCGGCTGCGCCCGCTCGCCGAGCGTCTGATCACCAAGGCCAAGCGCGGTGACCTGCACAGCCGCAGGCTGGTCATGCGGGTGATCAACGACCGGACCACCAAGCGGATGAGCAGCCCGGCGGACAGGGCCATGCACAACCTGTTCACCGAGATCGCGCCACGGTACGCCAACCGCAACGGTGGCTACACCCGGATCATCAAGATCGGGTCGCGGAAGGGTGACAACGCGCCGATGGCGGTGATCGAGCTGGTCGAGGAGCTGACGGTCACCCCGCCGGCCCGGAAGTCGGCCGGGAGGAAGTCCGCGGCGAAGAAGGCCCCGGCGGACCAGGCCGGCAAGGCTCCGGCGAAGCGGTCGCGCTCCCGGAAGGCGGCCGAATCCGAGGCGGCGGAGTCCGACGCGGCTGGGGCCGACGTGGCTGGGGCCGACGTGGCTGGGGCCGACGTGGCTGGGGCCGACGTGGCTGGGGCCGACGTGGCGGAGGCTGCGGTCGCGGCCGACGTGGCCGAGGCCGAGGTGGTCGAGACCGGCGCCAGCCCGTCCGACGAGCCCGAGACGCCGGTCGAGGCCGAGCACTCGGCGTCGGCCGAGGCCCCGGACGACGACGAGTCCAAGAGCTAGTCGCCCACTCCGGGCGGGACACCCAGACCGCCTTACGGCGCGGGTGGAGCACAGAGGTGCGTCAATGACGCGAGCGGATGAGCCCGCCGCCCCCGGCATCGGGGCCGGCGGGCTCATCCGGCTGCGCCTCGATCTGGCCTATGACGGCACCGAATTCGCCGGCTGGGCGCGCCAGCCCGGCGGATTGCGCACCGTCCAGGGCACGGTCGAGGATGGCCTGGCCACCGTGTTACGCATCCGGCCGGAGCGGGTCGCGCTGGTGGTCGGCGGGCGTACCGATGCGGGCGTGCACGCCCGCGGCCAGGTCGCGCACGCGGACGTCCCGGAGCCCGCCTGGCGGTCGCGGGCCGCGGTGCTTGCTCGCCGGCTGTCCGGGCTGCTGCCGCCCGACGTGCTGGTGCGCAGCGCAGAACCGGCAATGGCGGGTTTCGACGCCCGGTTCTCCGCGCTTTCCCGCAGGTACGCGTACCGGGTCAACGACGATCCGGCCGGGCCCGATCCGCTCCGCCGGCACGACGTGCTGTGGTACAAGCACCCGGTCGACGTGCCGACGATGAACAAGGCGACCGCCGAGCTGGTCGGAGAGCACGACTTCGCGGCGTACTGCCGCCGCCGGGCCGGCGCCTCGACCGTACGCCGGCTGCTGTCGCTGTCCTGGGCCCGGGAACCCGATGGCCTAGCGGTCGCGCAGGTGGTGGCCGACGGCTTCTGCCACAACATGGTGCGCTCGCTGGTGGGCGCCCTACTCGCGGTTGGCGACGGTAGCCGCCCGGTAGGATGGCCGGCCGCGGTGCTGGCCACCGGCGTACGAGAGCCCGGCGTCCAGGTGGTCCCCCCGCACGGCCTCACGCTGGAGGAGATCCGGTACCCGGCCAACTCCGCGGCGCTGGCCGCTCGCGCGCTGGAGACTCGACAACACCGCAGCTAGCTATACCGTTCGACTGTGGATCGTGCGTGCATCATCGGTGCCGGCTCGTCGGGAATCACCGCAGCTCAGGTGCTGGCCGAACGCGGCATCGACTTCGATGCGTTCGAGATCGGTAGCGGAATCGGCGGCAACTGGCGCTACGGCAATGACAACGGGCTCTCGTCGGCGTACGCCTCGCTGCGCATCAACACCTCGCGCACGGTCATGGAGTACCAGGCCTACCCGATGCCGGACAGCTATCCGGACTACCCGAACCACTGGCAGATCCAGCGGTACTTCGAGGACTTTGTCGAGCATTTCAAGCTGGCCGACCGGATCACCTTCCGGACCCGGGTCGACCGGGTGACACCGGCCGCGGACGGGCCTGGATACGACGTCACGATCACCTCGCTGGATGCTCCGGACGCCGCGCCGCAAACCCGGCGCTACCGCTGGGTCCTGATCGCCAGCGGGCATCACTGGGATCCACGTTGGCCGGAGCCGCCGTTCCCCGGACAGTTCGCGGGCCAGGTCGTGCACAGCCACGACTACAAGACCCCGGACTTCCTGCTCGGTAAGCGGGTGGTGGTGCTCGGCATCGGCAACTCCGGCGCGGACATCGCGGTCGAGGCTTCGCGGGTGGCGGACCGGACCATCCTCGCCATGCGGCGCAGCGCTCACGTCATCCCGCGCTACGTGTTCGGCCGGCCGGCCGACGCGACCGCCAGGCTCATGTCCCGGCTGCCGATCGGCATCCAGCAAGTGCTCGATACCGCGATCCTGTTCCTCGCTCGCGGGCGGGTGTCCTGGTCCGGGCTGCCGCAGCCCCGGCATCGGGTGCTGCAGGCGCACCCGACCATGTCCAGCGAGCTGCTTCCCGCGGTCCGGCGCGGCTACCTCACGGTCAAGCCGAACATCGAAGCGTTCGACGGCAATACCGTGCGGTTCACCGACGGATCGACCGAGGACGTCGATGTAGTGATCTACTGCACCGGTTACAAGATCACGTTCCCGTTCTTGGACCCGGATTTCTTCGCGGCGCCCGACAATCAGGTGCGGCTCTACCTGCGGGTTGTCGATCCCGACCGCGACGGTCTGTTCTTCGTCGGTCTGGTGCAGCCACTCGGCGCCATCATGCCGCTGGCGGAGCTGCAGTCGCAGTGGATCGCCGATCTCATCGCCGACCAGGCCGGGCTGCCCAGCCGGGAGAAGATGCTGGCCGAGATCGACGATTGGGCCACCGCAATGGCCAAGCGGTACGTCACCTCGAAACGGCACACCATCGAGGTCGATGCCTTCGCCTACCTCAGGCAGCTCGCCAAGGAGCGGCGCGCCGCGGCCTGGCGGCCGGACCGGGCCGCCCCGTAGGCAGTACGACTCGACTGGTCACGGCCGCGGTGATGCAACCAACCGCGGCGCGCGGATGTCTTGGGTAGGCGAAGGAGCCGCCACCCGGCCGACCGGCCACGCCCACCGGCGGAGGACCGTTCGTGATCCTGGACGACACCCCGGAGGCACCGCCCGACCTCACCGGCTACAGCGCCAGGCGGATGCCTCCATTACGGGAACTGGCCTACGCGCTGACCGGCGATCCGCAGCAGGCGATCGACCGGGCTCGCGCCGCCCTGGTCCGCGCCGGCCAGCGCTGGTCCAAGCTTCAGCGTGATCCGGACCCAGATCTCGCGGTCATCGCGATCCTGGTCAGGCGCTACCTGGCCGACTATCGCGGTTCGGTGGCCGTAGACCAGCGGCCGTCGGGGGCCGAAGAGTGGGCGGACCGGGCCAAGCCGGCCCCAGCGATTGCCCAGCTGACCGGGCTGATCCGGGCCGTGCTGGCGCTGCGGTATGTCAGCGGGCGATCCGACGCCGAGATCGCGGCCGCGGTCAAGACATCGCGCGGCACGGTGCGCAGCAGAGCCGGACGCGGCCTGGCCCAGCTGACCGCGGCCGGGCTGCTACCGTGCGGTCCGGACCCCGATCCCGAGCTGGTCCGCCGGTTGCTGGTCCCGCCCGGTTCGCTGCCACCAACCGATCCCGCCGACGCGGTAGCCATCACCGCCGAGGTCCGCCGCCGGCGCCGGCGTCGCACGCTGCCCGTGGCCGGACTCGCAACGGTAGCGGCAAGTGCGGTCGTGGCCGCGATTGTGCTCGGTCCCGGTCTGCGGCCGCTCGATCGGGGGTCCGAACCGACGCCCGAGATCCTGACCCGGCCGCAGACCACCGGCTCGATCCCGGTGCCGGTGGTCAAGCAGGTGCCCGATCTCGCCGGTCTGGGCACCGCCCTCCCCGGTATGTCGCTGACCAGGGTGGATCTGGGCGGGTTCCAGATCCGCGGGATGACAACGTCCGGCCCGCTGGTCGGATCGACCGGCACCGGCCGGACCACCCGGGTGGCCGAGTTCGACCCGGTGGCGGGAACGCAGACCCTGCTCGCCAAGGCCAGGCTGCCGTACGTCGACTACGCGGCCGGCGACGAGTCCACGGTGGTGTGGATGGAGGCCCAGCACGAGCGCGTAGAGGGCGGCTATCGGCAGCGGAACCTGACTCTGCGCTG
>DATFRM010000500.1:0-2846 GCA_035263265.1 Actinomycetes bacterium | reverse complement strand
TCGGCCTGATCGGCTGGAAGGTGATGGTCGCCAGCCGGGCCAAGACCCCGGAAGAGATCGCGCTGGGCGGCAAGCGGGCCAGCGTCATGTTCCAACTGCGCGCGCCCGATGGCGGCGCCGCGGCCAGTGTCCTGATCATGCACGACCGGTCGGCGAACTCCGGTGGCATGCTGGCGATCCCGCGCGATCTCATGCTGGACGTGCCCGGTGAAGGCGTGGTCCCGCTCAGCGACGCGCTGGTCATCGCCGGTGAGTCGCTGACCAGGGATGCGCTGGCCGACCTGCTCGGTGCCACGATCCACGGCTCGTTCACGTTCGATCGGGCCACGTTCGCCGCCGTGATCGACCGCCTCGGCGGCCTGGAGTTGGCGATCGACCACCCGATCGTGATCAAGGGATCGACGGTGGCCACCCCGGACGGTAACCGTCCGGTTCGGCTGCGCGGTGCGGCCGCGCTGCAGTACATAATCCATCCGGTGCCGGGGGAGACCACCGCGCAGTCGGCGGAACGGTTCGCGACTGTCGTTCGGGCTTTCCTGCAGCGGATTCCGGACCAGTTCGAATCCGCGGCGGGCCTGTTCGCGGCGCTGGGCGTCGTCGGGAACGGCACCATGCCACCCGACCAGCTCGCGGCGATCCTGGCCGGAGCCGCCGGCGACCTGCGCTCCAAGGCGCTGACCTCCGACATCCTGCCGGTCAGCGCCAACGGATCGGGCTTCATCGACCCGATGGCGGCCGGGCCGGTCGTGCGGACGGTGCTTGGTAGCACGGTGCAGACGTTGCGCGCGGGCGGCACTCCCCGGGTGATGGTGCAACTCGGGATCCCGCAACCGGAGGCGCAGGAGGCCATGAAGGCCGCGATCCTGAATTCGGGATATCGGTACATCGACGGCGGTGAGCTGCCCGAAGCGCTGTCCGATCCGCAGCGCACCACGACGATCACCGCGTTCGGCGAGCACGGCGAAGACGCGGGTCGGGCGCTGGCGATCGCGCTCGGGTTCGAGCCGAAAATCGTCAAGAGGGGTCAGGGACTAGGTATCGCGGACGTGCTCGTCGTCATCGGGCGGGACTACGACTACCAGCTGGACACGCCGCCGCCGAGCTGAGCAGGACGCGGGCCACCCTCCTAGTGGACTTGGCTCGAGATCCGCTGTGGACGTGGGATCCTAGACCTCGTACCTTCGCCGCTGCAGAAAGTGGATCGTGACAGCAACGACCTGGGCTCTCGAGCTGGCCAACGCCGCCGCACAGGCTGCCGCAGAGAAACTCGCCGATGACATCGTCGCCTTCGACGTCAGCGAACAGCTCGTCATCACCGACGCGTTCGTGCTTTGCTCGGCGCCGAACGACCGGCAGGTCCGGGCGATCGTAGACGAGATCGAGGAGCGGCTGCGCGACCTCGGAGTGAAGCCGGCGCGCCGCGAAGGCGAGCGCGAGGCGCGCTGGGTCCTTCTGGACTACCTCGACGTCGTCGTTCATGTCCAGCACGCCGACGAGCGCAGCTACTACGCGCTGGAACGGCTATGGAAGGACTGCCCGTCCATCCTGCTGCCGGAGTCGGTCACGCGCGGGCGTGGTCCGGCGCCGGGGGCGGCAAGCCGGGTCGCGTCGGGGGTCGGGGACGGGCGCCACAGCGCTGGCCGGGGCGAGGTGGCTCGCTGAGCGGCGGCGACCGGCGGATCGTGCTCTGGCGGCACGGCCGCACGGAGTGGAACTCCAACCGGCGGTTCCAGGGACACGCCGACATCTCGCTGGACGACATCGGGCGTGATCAGGCTGATCGAGCGGCCCGGATGCTGGCCAGCCTGGAGCCGGCGGCAATCGTGTCCTCGGATCTGATCCGGGCGGTCGACACCGCCGAGGCGCTGGCCAGGCTGACCGGCCTGCCGGTGACGCTGGACGCCGGGCTGCGCGAGTTCGATGTGGGCACCTGGCAGGGACTCACCACCGGTGAGATCAAGGAGCGATTCGCCGGGGAGTACGCGGCGTGGCGGCAAGGCGAGCCGGTGCGCCGGGGCGGCGGCGAGCTGGAAACCGAGGTAGCCGAAAGGTCCGCGGTCGCGATCGAACGGGTCGCAGAGAAGCTGCCGGAGGCCGGCACGCTGGTCGTGGTTTCGCACGGCGGCGCGATTCGGGTGGCGATCGGCTACCTGCTTGGGCTTCCGCCTGACATGTGGGGCGCGATCGGATCGCTGGCCAACTGCTGCTGGTCGGTCCTGGGCGAGGCACGGCGCGGCTGGCGTCTACTCGAGCACAACGCCGGCACGCTGCCCCAACCCGTTATCGGCGACGACCGCTAGCCGGCCCGGACGGAAAGGGATGGCAACGGCCCGGACCGGGATGATCGTCCGGGCCGATTTGCGTGGTGGAGCCTAGGGGATTCGAACCCCTGACCCCTTGCCTGCCGAGCAAGTGCTCTACCAGCTGAGCTAAGGCCCCTAGCGCTCGGCCAGTGTACCGGGCCGAGCGACGTCGACCCAAACATTGATCAACTCGCCCGGCGCACGGCTAGCTCCGACGGCTGTGGCCAGCGGAAATGCGACCAGCTGGAGCCGCGTTGTGTGCTGCTGATCTCGGTTACGATCCTCTGCGTGGGCTACCTCGACGATCTACGGGCCCAAGGCCTGCAGATCGCCTCCCGGCGGGCTTGGGGATCTCGCTACAACTACTCGTCGCCGCGCACCGTGTACCTCCCGACCCGCTACTTGTTCCTGCACATCGCCGTGGTCCGGGACCGCGACGATCGGGTGTCCACCGAGCACGAGGTATGCCGCACGATCGAGAACATCGGAATCCAGCGATTTCCGAACACCGGTATCTCGTACAACGCCATGGTGTTCGACACC
>DATFRM010000499.1:0-27245 GCA_035263265.1 Actinomycetes bacterium | reverse complement strand
CGGCCATCGGTGCGGACTTGGCTGCCTTGGCTGCGGCGCTCGTCTTCGTGGTCTTCCCCCTCGTCGATGGAGTCTTGCTCAAGGTATTGGCGCGGGACGTGGTCGAGGTCTTGGCGCTGGTCGTGCTCCCGGCCGTCCGGGCTGTGGCGCTGGCCTTCCTGGCCGGGCTCGCCTTTTTCGCTGCGCCGGCGGCCTTGGCAGTGTCCGTGGCCTTGCCTCTGGCCGCGGATGCCGGCGTCTTGGCGGCCGCCCGGGCGGACACTGCCTGTTTGGCGGCCGATGTGGCCGCGATCGCCCGCGGGCGATCTCCATCGGGCAGCTGTTGCGGAGTCCGGCTCGGCACTACCTGTCCTCGTCCTCGGTTACTGGTCGGTACTCATGGCGCGACCGACCACACAAGTCACTCTACGAGGGGTAGCGAGCATGGTCGGATGTGCGAACGCAGGGCATGCGTCGGGAGTCAGCATTCTGTCACGCCCCAGTATTCCTCGGATCCCGGGCGACTGCCCGCGAGTGATCTAACCGCGACGAATGGCTAGCAGGGTCACATCGTCGGACGGGCTGATACCCGCCACCATGAGATCTACTACCTGCTTGCAGAACGCACTCAACGGGGCAAATGGGACGGATCGGATGACTTCTAGGAGCCGCTCCTGACCCTCGTCGTACGAGCGGCCCTTCTGTTCAACCAGCCCATCACTGTAGGCGAGCAAGGTCTCCCCGGATTCGAGCTTGATGTCCATCTCAGTGCGTACGTCGGCGACCCCGAGCGGAGTGGCCGGCGGGCCGGCGTCGACCGCGCGCACGTTGCCGTCCTCGTCCAGGATCAGCAACGGCAGGTGCCCGGCATCGCCGACCTGCGCCGCACCGGTTTGCGGGTCGATCACTCCGTACACGACCGTGGTCAGGTATTCGTCGCGCTCGGTGCACGCGTACAGCCGGTCCAGCACGCTGAGTACGGCGGCCGGGCTGGGATCGGCGTAGGCCACGGCCCGGACAGCCGAACGGACCCGGCCCATCCCGGCGGCGGCCGGCAGGCCCTTACCCATGACATCACCGAGGGAGAACCCGACCCGGCCGTCCGGCAGCACGAACGCGTCGTACCAATCGCCGCCGGTCTCCTCCTCCCCCGCGAACGCGCGGTACTGCTGCGCGATCGACAGGCCCGGCACCCTGGGGAGACTGGCCGGGAGCAGGCTGGCCTGGATGGTGTGCCCGCGCTGCCGCTCGTGGGCGAACAGCTGGGCGCGCTCGACAGCGAGTGCGCACTGAGCGGCCAGCGCCTCGAGGAACTCCCGCTCGTCAAGATCGAAGACCCGAGGGCTGCGGAACGCGACCCGCAACAGGCCGAGCGACTTGCCCGTTGTCAGCAACGGGATCGCGGCCCACGCCCGCTCCTCGGTGGCACGGAGGAAGTCGGCCACGTTCGGGTACGGGATGCGCTGGTAGAACTCCTCCGGACTGGCGAAGTAGTACGGGATCTGCTGCTTGAACGCCCAAGTCACCAGGGTGTTGCGAGTCAGCGGCGTCTCATACCAGCCCGGATCCTGCCAACCCAGCGGTTGCGGCACCCGCAACACGTCGCCGTAGGGCAGCACCACGCCGGCATAGTCGGCACAGAGCGCATCGCTGACCACCTCGGCCATCACGTGCGCCACCTCGTTGACGCTCATGGTCTGGGCCAGCCGAGTCGTGGCGCCCTGGAGCGCGGCGGTGCGCTCCTCCTGGCGCCGGCGGGCGCGCTCGGTGCGCCAGTGCAGCGTGATGTCCTCGATGCTGACCGCGACGCCGTTGACGAATCCGTCGCCGTCCCGGACCGGATACCAGGTGGCGCGGAAGCGCTGGCCACCGTGGCGCCGGAACGGGATGAAGTCGTCCTGAATGAGCGGCTCGCCCTCGTCGAACACCTTTCGGACTACCTGCTCGATCGCTTCCCCCGACCGGCGGGACAGCACCTCGTGCGGCTTGCGGCCGATGTGGTCGGCCACCGAGCGCTCGTTCAGCCGGGCATACGCCTCATTGGCGTACTGGAATCGCAGATCGCAATCGAATAGCGCAAATGCCACTGGCGAAGACAGGACCGCGGCACCCAGCCGCCCGTCGTCAGCGCCGGCTGAGCCATCGCCGACGCGACTGACACCGAGCGGCAACGTCATGCCCCGTGCCCTCCGCGATCCGTGTTCGTTTGATGACTGAGGGTACGCCAGCGGCGACGGTTGTCGACAGCTAATCGGTGAACACTGGCGGTGGACTGCCGTTGAATCCCGGCTCTGTCCTGCCTCTTCGTACCGACCAGGCCAGCCAGTTCGTTCGAGAGCATCGCTGGCCGTCAGCCCGATGCCGCCGCTCGCTTTTGCTGCTTGAACTCGCGGACCTTCACCAGCGAGTCGGCGTCTACGACGTCCGCGACTGACCGATATCCCTCCAGCGCGTAGTCACCCGCAACCGCCTCCCAGCCCTCAGGCCGCACGCCGAGCTGCTTGGCCAGTAGCGCGACGAAGATCTGAGACTTCTGCTTGCCGAAGCCGGGGAGCTCTTGGACTCGCTTGATCAACTCCTGGCCGGTCTTGGCCTCCGTCCACAGCCGCGTGACGTCGCCGTCGTACTTGGACTCGACCAGGGCCGCGAGCTCCTGCAGTCGGGCCGCCATCGAGCCGGGGAATCGGTGGATCGCGGGAGGTCGGCTGCACAGCTCCTTGAACGCCTCCGGGTCGGCGGCTGCGATCGCAGCAGGATCCAGCGAGCCGAACCGGCTGAGCACCTTCCATCCACCTCGGAACGCGTGTTCCATTCCGTACTGCTGATCCAACATCATGCCGACCACGAGTGCGAACGGGTACTCGTCGAGGACCTGATCAGCGGCTGGTTCATTGGCGATCTGGAATCCCATGGCTGCATGCTCTCACGGTGCCGCAACGCGTCCGGCGTCGTACTCGTTCGTCCGTTTAATCGTTTGTCGGCCGCCGTACCGAGGCCGAGGATTGCGGACATGGCTACCACCCGACGAGCCGACATGTTCACCGCGGACGGCAAGCCATCTGACGACGACCCGCGTGAGCACGGACCGCGATTGGGCGACGAACGCACCACGTTGGTCGAATCCCTGCGCTGCCAACGCCTCACCTTGGAGGTCAAATGCGAAGGTCTCGACGCGGAGGCAATGGCGCGGCGTTCCGTCGAGCCGTCGACGATGTCGCTGCTAGGGCTGGTACGACATCTGGCCGACATGGAGCGTGGCACGTTCCGGGTGATGATGGCGGGACAGGACGTGCCTCGGCTGTACAGCTCCGACACCAATCGTGACGGTGATTTCGACGGGGCGGTTGCGGACCCGCAGGTCGTTGCGCAAGCGTGGGACGCGTGGCGCGCGGAGGTGGATTTCGCGACCCGGTTCGTGGCTGAGGCGCCCAGCCTCGACATCACCGGCGACGATCCGATGAATCAGCACGGCAGCGGTGGCGGATCGATGTCGCTGCGTGAGGTGCTGGTCGGAATGATCGAGGAGTACGCCCGCCATATGGGTCACGTCGACCTGTTGCGCGAGCGGATCGACGGGCGCGTAGGCCAGTAGCACCGCCGGCCAAGCCGGCGGTGACCGCAGCGGTCGAGAACAGCCCCGGTGCCCTGTGCCGGTCAGCGCACTGACGTGCTCGGCGACACACGCGCGCAGATCCGAGATGACGGAATCCTGACGATCACCGGCCAAACCTGGCGACTCCCCCGCCTCCGGTGTTCTCATTGCAACGTGAGCAGGGATCGTGCGTCCGGGACTCCGGTCGGTCGCCGCGTGGTTCTGGGCATGCTGGCCGCCGGCGGCGTCGGGGTACTGATTGGCGCGCGCGCCCAGGACGCGATCAGCTCTGCCCTTGCACCCATCACGGAGCGGGATCCAACCGGCCTTACCGGCCTGCTGCCTTCCGGCGGTGGCTGGCGCTATTACTCCGTCACCGGCAGCCAGCCCCGGCGGGACGAGAACAGCTACCGACTCACGGTCAGCGGGATGGTCAAGACGCCTACCGAGCTCAGCCTGCCTGACCTGCGAACCCTGCCACAGACCGGCCTCACCAAGGATTTCCAATGCGTGACCGGTTGGCGCGTGCACGAGGTGCCGTGGTCGGGTGTGCTCCTGCGCGACCTGCTCGCCCGCGTCGGGGTCACCGCGCAGGCGACCGCGCTGCGCCTGACCTCCTTCGACGGCTCGTACACCGAGTCGCTGTCGCTCGAGCAAGCCAACCGTTCGGACGTGCTCGTTGCGCTGCAGATGTACGGGAAGCCGGTGACCCGCGCGCACGGCGGTCCGGTACGGCTCTACGTCGCGCCCATGTACGGCTACAAGTCGTTGAAGTGGCTCGGTGGTATCGAGGTCACCGACCGCGTTGTTCCCGGTTATTGGGAGGAGCGCGGCTACGACGTCGACGCCTGGATCGGCCAGTCGAACGGCCGGGACGATGAGCCGGTCTGAGCCGACCCCGGAAGGTGGCGTCGGAACCACCCCCAATCGGCTCGTGCCGAGGTTCACTCCTGCCGAACGGTGGGTCCACCGCGCGGTGGCGGTGCTCATGGGAATCTGCCTGCTCACCGCCGCCGGACTGTATGTCGGACCGATCGCGGTGCTGATCGGGCGGCGGGAACTGTTGAAGACGCTGCATGTGTACGCCGGGTTGGCGTTGCCGCTGCCGATCGTGTTTGGGCTCCTGTCGAGGGCCTTTCGTGCGGACCTGAGCCGGTTCAACCGGTTCACTCCGGCCGACTGGAGCTGGCTCCGAAGCAAGGACCGCAGGTCAGGCCGAGTCCCGATCGGGAAGTTCAATCCTGGACAGAAGCTGAATGCGGCCTTCGTCGCCGGCGCGATCCTGGTGATGGTCGGGACTGGCATCGTGCTCGGGTGGCCAGATCCATGGCCGCTGTGGGTCCGCCAGGGCGCCACATTCGTGCACGACTGGTTGGCCGCAGCGGTAGTGCTGATCGTGGCCGGCCATCTTTGGTTCGCCAGCAACGATCCGGTGGCGAGGTCGGGCCTGCGGACCGGCATGGTGCCGATGGACTGGGCCGTGCGCGAGCACCCGGCCTGGGCGCGGGAACATGAAACCGGGTCGCGCGCTGGCACAGTCGATCCATGACAGTGATCGGCACGTTCCGGCAGCCCGGCATCCGCTGTACGAATCACCTCTTCTCCGTTCCGCTCGATCATGACGACCCGCCCGGCCCTCAGATCCAGGTCTTCGCCCGCGAGGTCGTTGGGGCGGACATGTTCACCGCGAGCGGACGGTTCAAGGAGGAGCTGCCCTGGTTGGTGTTCCTGCAGGGCGGACCGGGCGGTCGCGCCGGCCGGCCGGTGGGCCGTTCCCAATGGCTCGACCGAGCGCTGCGCAGCTATCGGGTGGTGCTGCTGGATCAGCGCGGCACCGGACTTAGCACGCCTGCCACCAGACACTCCCTGGCCGGACTCGGCTCGCCCAAGGATCAGGCGGCGTATCTGCAGCACCTCCGCGCGGATGCGATCGTTCGCGATGCCGAACTGGTGCGCCGCGAACTGGTCGGGTCGACGGAACCTTGGAGCGCGCTGGGCCAGAGCTACGGCGGGTTCTGCGCCATGACATACCTGTCGCTGGCCCCGGAGGGACTGCGGGAGGTCTTCGTGACCGGCGGCCTGCCCGCACTCAGCGGCCATCCGGACCAGGTGTATCGAGCTACCTATCCCCGCGTCCTGGACAAGAACGCCGCGTTCTTCGACCGCTATCCCGAGGATCGCGAGCGGCTGGACCAGATCGTCGCCCACCTGGGTAGCAACGACGTGCGGCTGCCCGGCGGTGATCGCCTCAGTGTGCCTAGGTTCCAGATGATGGGAAGGAGTCTCGGCGACTCGCACACCTTCCACGACCTGCACTACCTGCTGGAGGACGCGTTTCTCAACGGCGGGCCAGGCTCCGACCTGTCGGACATCTTCCTTCGGGCCGTAGATTCCCGACTCTCGTTCGCGGAGAATCCGCTCTATGCGGTGCTGCACGAATCGATCTACTGCCAGCACGAGGCGTCCAGATGGTCGGCGGAGCGAACCAGGGCAGAGTTCGCCCAGTTCGAACCGGACGCCGACCAGGTCATCTTCACCGGCGAGATGATCTACCCATGGGTCTTCGACGAAGATCCGGCGCTGCACTCGCTGCGCGACGTCGCGCACCTGCTCGCCGCCAAGGACGACTGGCCGGCGCTGTACGACGAATCCAGGCTCGCCGCCAACGAGGTCCCGGTGGCTGCTGCGATCTATCACGACGACATGTACGTGGACTACGGCCTGTCGCTGCAGACCGCGAAATCGGTCGGCAACCTGCGCTACTGGGTGACCAACGAACACGAGCACGACGGCTTGCGCAGCAGCCCTGGAGTGCTGGACCGACTCATAAAGATGGTCCGTGGCGAGGTCTGACACTGCCGGCCGAATGGTGACATTCGCCCCTTGCGCGCCATAGCGAGGCGAGCGTGTGATGAGAAGTCAAACCCGCGGATCGAAGGCAGGAGGGGCAGATGAGCGAGCAAAAGACCTGGCGGGCAGAGGTGTCCATCGCCGAGGAGGGTGATGTCACCCGGGCAGTCGCAGTGCTGACCACGGACGACGGCCGTACGTTCCTGGGTGAGGGCCTGGCCCGTCGAAACCCGCAGGACACGCCCGCACCTCGCATCGGTGACGAGCTGGCCACCGCTCGGGCCCTGTCCGAGCTGACGCACAAGGTGCTCGAGGCCGTCGCCAAGGACATCGAGGAGACCCAGGGAGCCCGGCCTCAGCGCCTGGTCGGCTAGGCGCATCGAGCACCAGCCACCGCGTCACTGGCAGGCTCCTGAGCTTCGTCCGCGAGCTCGCGTACCTCAGCGGGATCAACCTCCGCCAGCCAGTCCGCGGGTGCGCAATCCGCCGGATCGACGCCTCCGAACACCAGGTCGGCAAGCAACCTGGCCAGCCGATCCTGCGGATCATGAGCTAGCGCGCGTTCGATGGCGAGTGTGACTATCGCGCCTCCACCACGCTGCCAGGCCACGAACGCGAGCACGGTCGCCGGAGCCGCGCCGAGTGGTGGTGGCGCCATCCGGACCAGCTGCGTCCAAAGCTCTACCGCGGCCCGCCCGCGCGCTCCCGCGGTCCAGCCCATGCACAGATCCCGGGTCCTGCGATCTTGAAGTCCGGTCAGCAGCAAGGCGGCCTGGGTCGGGGACAGCGCGACGCGTTCGCCGGCCTCCCCCTTCAACAGCAGTTCCTCGACCAGCCCCAGCGTGCCGAGCCGGAGTCGTCGCCAGGCGCCGGCAGCGTCGCCGGACTGCCGCGCGAATCGCTCCATCAGGTCGCCCAGCGCTTGATCGACGGCGGCGAAGACTATCTCGCTCACCGGCCGCAGCGTCTCGGCAAGCGCCGCCCGGGACCGCAGCGGCACCCAGCCCTCGGCCACGGCCTGGGCTGCGATGAGCGAGCTGCCGCCCGGCTCGCCCGGTGGCACGATCGGGTGACCTGAACCCGCACAACAACCGTGCCGGGCACAGAGGTAACCCCACCAGCGAGCTCCGTCGACCCTGATTGCCTCCTTGACCTCGGTGCCGGCCGCGGTCAACCGATCGACAAGGTTGTTGACGAAGTGTTGGCCACCGTCCGGAAACACCTCGGAGCCGGCGTAGACGACCAGCGCAGCTGTGCGAAGCCTCGCCCGGCCCGCGGTCTCCACCAGGACGGCCGCCACCGAGTCCATCGGCTTGGAGGATTTCGGCTCAGGAAGATCGATCCGGGCGACGAAGGAGCGATCATCGGTATGCCGGCTGCGGCTCCCGATCAGGACCAGGCAGTGCTCGGGATGAAACCCGAGCAGGTACGGGATAACGGTTACCAGGTCGGCCTGGCTGCGAATGCGCAGGGTCTGGCGCGATGCGGTAGTCATGTGCCCAACCGTGACCGGACGGGCGAGAAGGCGCGAGGCCGCCAGCCATATCTGTGGATAACTCCAGGGGTGTGGATGACGGACGCGTCAACATGCGCGGATCGCGATACTGGCGGGCATGTCAAACGACTTCGTGCAAGTGCAGACCACGGTGGACTCAAGGGAGGCCGGCGACGACTTGGCGCTGCGAATCGTCGAGGCGGAGCTCGCCGCGTGTGTTCAGGTGCTCGGCCCCATCGGGAGCACCTATCGGTGGGACGGCGAGATCGAGTCGGCCACGGCCGAGTGGCTGCTATTGATGAAGACCACTCGCCAGCTCACCGAACCGCTGACCGAATTCGTCCGGGATCGACATCCGTACGACGTGCCCGAGCTCATCACCCTGCCGATCGTCGATGGCAGCAGCGACTACCTCGACTGGGTCCAGGCCCAGGTCAGGTCCGAATAGCCGGCAGCGAAACCGGAGCCAGTGATGAGTGCGCCATCAGGCCCGACGACCGTACAGCGCCAGCAGCCGGACCTGGTCGGACGCGTCGTCGGAGACCGGGACGGCAGGGTCGAAGTACCCGGGCACGCCAGCCGGGCTGAGCCGCTCCCTGGCCTGCGGGTAGAGCCACTGGACGAGGGCAGGGTCAAGCTGTTCGGTGGCGCCGATGCTGCGAGCAAGATCCCATGCGTGCACTGTCAGGTCGGCCGCGACCTCCGCGACATAGTCCCTGGCCGGCGCGTCGCCGTACGACAAGTGCACGACCGTCTCGAGCGCGCCCGGTTGCCCGACGGCCGCGACGGCCTCTTGGACCGCGCTCGTCCACGCAGCGTCCGGATCGGACCCGAGCAGGTCACCGTCGAGCCGATCACCCACCTCGTCGATCGTTTGCCCGGCCAGCAGTGGCGGCATCCACCGCAGCTCGTAGACCAAGTGGTTGACCAGCGTCCGAACGTCCCACTCGGTGCACGGAGTAGGAGCCGACCATTGATCGTCACGGATCGCCCCGACCCGGCCGCCGAACTCGTCCACTGCCGCCGTGAACCGCGCTTCAATCGTCCCGCCATCGGTCATCGCCGAGACCCCCTCCCTGCCGCGCCACCCGGATACTGCCAGATCACGCCGGTGCGCGCTGCCGACGGTACTCCGCCGCGACCCCCGAAACCGTCGGACCTGCGCGAGATCATGGTTCTTGTGCGCACCGAGCCGAGCATTCTCCACATGGATCTCGATGCGTTCTTTGCCGCCGTAGAACAGCGGGACAAGCCGTCGCTGCGTGGCAAGCCGGTGGTCGTCGGCGGGCTCGGGCCCCGTGGCGTTGTTGCGACCGCCAGTTACGAAGCACGGGTCTTCGGAGTGCAGTCGGCGATGCCGATGTCCCAAGCTCGGGCCAGATGCCCAAACGCCGCTTATCTCTATCCGCGATTCGGTGTGTACCACCGAGTGAGTGCCCACGTGATGGAGGTGCTCCGGCGCTATTCGCCGCTCATCGAGCCGCTGTCGCTGGACGAGGCGTTCGCGGATCTCGTGGCTGGCGAGCATGCCGACCTGTCCGAGCCCGGCGTCCGGCGCATCGCGGGAGACCTCAAGGCCGAGATCACCGCAAGGACGCGGCTGACTGCCTCGGTCGGCGCGGCAACGTCCAAGTTCATCGCCAAGCTGGCCTCGGATCTCGACAAACCCGACGGACTACGAGTGGTTCCACCCGGCCAAGAGCGCGAACTGTTGCGCCCGCTTCCGGTGACCAAGCTGTGGGGTGTCGGTCCGGCTACCGCGATCCGGCTGCACACGGCGGGCATCCACACCATCGAGGAGCTCGAGCGGGTCACGCTCGAAGAGCTGATCGGTCTGCTGGGCCAGGCGTGGGGCGGCCAGCTGTACCGGCTGGCGCGAGCCGATGACCAGCGCTCCGTTCTGGCCGAGCGCGAGACGAAGTCGATCTCCGTTGAGGAAACCTTCGACCGGGACATCCTCGACCTGGGACGGCTGCACAGCTACCTCGAGGTGATGACTACACGGCTGGTCAGGCGGCTCGAGCGAGAGGGCCTATCCGGCCGGACGATCACCATCAAGGTTCGGCTGTACGACTTCACCACGCTGTCTCGTTCGGCGACCCAGCCCGGTCCCACCAATCGGCTGCGGACCATCACGCGGGTGGCCAAGCGCCTGCTCGACGAGACCGACGTCACGGGAGGCGTTCGGCTGCTCGGCGTCGGAGTGTCCGGGCTGACGGACTGGACCCAGGGTGATCTGTTCGACTGGGAGCCGGCAGCAACGGCCGATCCCGAAAGCCCGCACGAGCAGGTGGAGCCGATAGCGCAGCGGACCGAGACCGATCGGACTGAGCCGGACTGGCGGGCCGGCCAGGACGTGTGGCACCCAGAGCACGGACCGGGCTGGGTGTGGGGCACCGGTCGCGGACTGGTCACCGTCCGGTTCGAGACCGCCGACCGCCCGGATGGGCCGGTGCTTACATTCGCCGTCGACAACGACGAGTTGGCGCCGGCCGAGCCGTACGCGTCCGACCCGGACGAGGCCCAGCCGACCTGAACCGGAGGCCTCGGCTGGCCCAGGCGAGGCCGCCTAGCCCGCCGATCCGGGACGCTGCGCTGGCCCGGGCGAAGGCCGCTTAGCCCGCCGGGACGTCTCCGCTGGCCCGGGCGAGGCCGCCTAGCCCGCCTGATTCGGGACGCCCAGGCCCTCCATCACCTCGGCCTTGCCGAGTGAGGCCAGCACTTGGCCGGGGACCACCAGTTTGGAGTGCCTGACCCCGCTTCCCACGACCACCCGGTCGGTGCCGACGACCGCGGCGTCCACCAGCAGCGGCCAGTCGGCCGGCAACCCGAACGGAGTGATCCCGCCGTACTCCATTCCGGTCGCCGCCACCGCCCGGTCGATCGGCAAGAACGACACCTTACGGGCCCCCAGATGTCGACGCACGAGGTTGTTGAGGTCGGCTCGGGTGGTTGCGAGCACGACGCAGGCGGCCAGTGTTTCGCTGTCGCCACGGCGTGCGGTCACGACGACGCAGTTGGCCGACTCCTCGGCGGCTACTCCATACCTGGCGCAGAACTCGGCGGTGTCGGCGAGCGCCGGGTCGATCTCCGTGACCCGGATGCGGTCATCGGCGAGAGAGCCCGCTGCGCTGCCATTGCCACCGGTCAGTGCGTCGAGAACGGGACCGGCCAACAGGTCGGGACGGCTAGTCGCCGGGTAGGTGATGAGTTGGTCCAGCACGGTGCTGATTCTGCCGCACGGCCGAGGCAGACTGGACGCCATGTGCCGAAGCATCAAGACCTTGCGTCCGCCCTTCACCGAGACGGTCACCAGCGACGACGTCCGGGCGGCCGCACTCCAGTACGTCCGCAAGATCTCCGGCTTCCGTGCGCCCGCGCCGCACAACACGGCCGCGTTCCAGGCGGCCGTCGATGCGGTGACCCAAGCCAGCGAGCGGCTCCTGGACGAGCTCGTCATCCGCGGCCGCTCCTGAGCGACCGGCCGAGCTCAAGCCGGCCGAACCGGGAGTCGCCGAGCCAGGGCCGGCCGAGCCACCAATCGACCGAATCCGCCGCGACCGGGTCCAGCGCAACAGCTCGAGCACAGCCGTGCAGATCAGCGCCACACCCAACCCGGCGGCCACGCCGGCGATCAGATTGTCCGCGAACGTTCGCCCGCCCAGATAACCGAGCAATCCGACATAGATCGCCCAGCAGATGTCGGCGACCGCGATGATTCCGCAGAACCTTGCGCGCGGATACCCGACCACGCCCGCCCCGATCGTCGTCGCGGTCCTGGCCCCAGGGATGAACCGGGCCGCGAGCATGACCGCCCCGCCTCGCGCGGCGAGGGCGCGTTCCGCCCGCACGTAGATCGCCGGGCCTCGGCGGGAGCCGAGCACCCGCGCGACCGAGTAAGGCCCGGCGCGCCAGCCGAGCGAGTATGCGAGGTTGTCGCCCAGCCAGGCGCCGACCGCAGCCGCGGCGCAGACAAGCAGCAAGTTCGGTGACCCGGTCCCGAGTACGGTTCCGCTGTTCGCGGCGAGGGCACCGGCGGCGATGAGCGCGGTCTCCCCCGGCACCAGAGGGACGATCGCGTCCGCTGCAACCAGCAGCAGCACGGCAACGTACAGCCAGCTGAACCCCGACCCAGCATCGGCAATCGCGGCAAGATCCACACCCCAACGCTAGGAACGCCGGCCGGGTCACCGTAATCCGGGACGCACCCAGAAATCCGCTCAGGGTACCCCTAGGAAAACGCCTGCGATCGACCCCGATCAGGCTCGGTCAGGCACGCCCATGACGGCGTCGCCGTCCGGATTCCGCACCCACGAGGTGGCCTTCCGCTCGGCCACGAACGACAGGAACGGCACCGTCCCAGCCAGCAGGATGAGCACGGTCCGACCCAGTGACCAGCGCGCCCGCCGAGCAAGATCGAACGCGAGCACCAGGTACACGATGTAGAGGAAGCCGTGGATCGGCCCCACGGTCTCCACCAAACTCGGGTCGTCACCGATGTACTTCACCGGCATCGCTACGAAGACGAGCACCAGCAGGACCACACCGACTATGTACGCGATGATCCGGAAGCGGATGAGGGCGCCATTCACGGCGACGAGCCTTTCTCCCTAAACGGCAACCGAGGCCCCGCACCGGCCGATGCCACACCGGCCGACCAGGGATCACCGACGATATCGCTCGGCCCGGGCGTTCAACTCGGCGAGGTACCGGTTGTACGCCGCGAGCTCCAGGTCCCCCTCCGGCTCAGCCGGGTCAGCCGGCTCAGCCGCCGCCGACGGGCCGGATGACGGAGCCGGGCTGGTCCGACTGGCCGGAGCCGAATCGGTCGATCTGGATGCCGGCGACCGGATCTCGTCATAGATCATCCGGCCCCACATGAACAGGATGAAGATCGCAAAGGTCGGCCACTCGAGCGCGTAGGCGAAACTGCGCGCGTTACCGGCCTGACCGCGCTGCCACTGCCACCAACCGAGCGCCACGCAGGTCGCCGCCATGGCCACAGCCAAGGCGTGCAGTGCGAGCCAGCGCGGGCTGAGCAGTCGGCGCACAACTACGAGGGTAAGCCTCCCACCCTCAGCCCGCGCGCCTGCAGTTGTACGTACGGGAGCGCGTGCGCGCGGACACCACTACCCGAGACTCGCACCGCGCCCGCCAGCGCGGCCTGCGACTTACCCCCGCCATTCGGTACGACTTGCGCCGAACGCAAAGCCACCGACTTCCGGACACTGCCCCACCCCCCAGTAAGGCTCGCATCGCTGCCACCACTAAGCATGGGTCAGTCCACTCCGAACCTGTATCGGCCATTCGCCCGAGCGATCACTCGTGCGATCTCGCCCGGCCCACGCTCGGGCGTTCGGCTCAGCGACGGGCCTGCGCCGTTGTGATCCCCGATCGGGGCCGGTCGGTGATCCGAGTCGGCGCCCGGCCAGCGGGCCGCCCGCGCGTAGCCTATGCGCGTGTCGCCCGCCACCGTTCGCCGCCGCGTGATCGTCTACGGTCTGGTCCAGGGTGTCTTCTACCGGGACACAACCAGGCGCCTGGCCGACCGGCACGGTGTCTCCGGCTGGGTTCGCAACCGGGCCGACGGAGCCGTCGAGGCCGTCTTCGAGGGCCCGCAAGACCAGGTCGACCGCCTGATCGCGTGGGCTCGACAGGGTCCGAACCAGGCGAGCGTCGACTCGGTCGAGGTGTACGAGGAACCGCCGGAGGGGCTAGCCGGATTCGCCGTGCGCTGACCGCGGACGGGTGGCCCGCCTGCCGGGGTCAGGACGCGCGGAGCGCGGTAAGGCATGATGACGAGCGTGAGTACTGACCAGCCCTGGCACGGCGTGCTCGTCGCTACCGCGCTTCCGCTACGTGCCGACCTCTCCGTAGATCTAGACCGGTACGCCGACCATGTCCGCTGGCTGATCTCGGCCGGCTGCGACGGTGTGGTGCCGAATGGCTCGCTCGGCGAGTACCAGACACTCACCGGCGACGAACGAGCCGCGGTGGTCCGAACGGCGATCTCCGCCGCCCCGGATGCCGTGGTCATGCCCGGGGTCGCCGCGTACGGCGCGGTCGAAGCCCGCGGCTGGGCCGAACAGGCAGCCGAGGCCGGTGCCCGGGCCGTGATGCTGCTGCCGCCGACCGCGTACCGAGCGGACGAGCCGGCCGTGGTCGCGCACTACGCCGAGGTTGCCAAGGCCGGGCTGCCGGTGGTCGCGTACAACAACCCGTACGACACGAAGGTGGATCTCACCCCGGCAGTGCTGGCCCGGCTGCATGGGGAGGGGCTGATCGTCGCGGTCAAGGAGTTCAGCGGGGACGTGCGCCGGCCGTACGAGCTGGCCGAGCGCGCGCCCGGCCTTGACCTGCTCATCGGCGCCGACGACGTGCTACTCGAGCTGGCGCTGGCCGGTGCAAAGGGCTGGGTCGCCGGGTACGCCAACGCGTTGCCGCAGGCATGCGTCCGGCTCTACCAGGCCGCGGTCGGCGGTGATCTGACCACCGCGCTGGCCGCCTACCGGTCGCTCCATCCGCTTCTGCGCTGGGACTCGAAGACCGAGTTCGTGCAGGCCATCAAGCTGTCCATGGACATCGCCGGCCGTTACGGCGGGCCGTGCCGGCCGCCCCGGCTGCCACTGCCGGACGGAACAGCGGACGAGATCACAGCGGCTACCGAACAGGTCCTGGCGGCCGGTCTTCGATAGCGAAAGGCGGCGGCAGAGGCAGCGATGCGCAGCACCCGGGTCTTCCACGCGGTCGACTCGCACACCGAGGGCATGCCAACCCGGGTGATCACCGGCGGGGTCGGCGTGATTCCGGGCGCCACGATGGCCGAGCGGCGCGCTCACTTCATCGCGAACCTGGACCACCTGCGCACGCTGCTCATGTACGAGCCGCGCGGGCACTCGGCCATGAGCGGGGCGATCCTCCAGCCGCCGACCCGGTCCGACGCCGATATCGGGGTGCTGTTCATCGAGGTGTCCGGCTGCCTGCCGATGTGCGGACACGGCACGATCGGCGTCGCCACCGTCCTGGTGGAGACCGGGATGGTGCCGGTGACCGAGCCGACGACAGTAATCCGCCTCGACACTCCGGCGGGAGTCGTCGAGGCCTCCATCGAGGTCGCCGGCGGTGTCGCGCGATCGGTGACGATCCGCAACGTGCCCTCGTTCGTCTGGGAGCTGGACAGTACGACCTCCGTCCCCGGCCTCGGTGAACTGCGCTACGACATGGCCTACGGCGGAAACTTCTACGCGATCTTGCCGCTGGACTCGGTCGGGCTACCGTTCGACCGGGCGGCCAAGCAGCAGATCCTCGATGCCGGGCTGGCCGTCATGCAGGCCATCAACGGCTCCGCGAGAACCCGCCCGGAGCACCCGCTCGACCCGGACATCTCCGGGTGCCATCACGTGCAGTTCCTGGCGCCCGGATCGGACGCGAAGACGTCCCGGCACGCGATGGCTATCCATCCCGGCTGGTTCGACCGGTCTCCGTGCGGAACCGGGACCTCGGCCCGGTTGGCCCAGCTGCACGCCCGTGGCGAGCTCGCGGTCGGCGACGAGTTCGTCAACGAGTCGTTCATCGGCACCCGGTTCATCGGCCGGATCGTCGAGGAGACCAACGTGGGCGGGCGGCCCGCGATCGTCCCGACGATCACCGGGCGGGCCTGGCTGACCGGCACCGCGCAGTACCTCCTCGACCCCGACGATCCCTTCCAGGCGGGCTTCCTGCTGTAGCCCTGGCGTTCGCGCCGCCGCGACTCGCCAGGCGTGGTGTCGGGCTGACCGGGTAATACGCGCCGGAACCCACGGAAGGGACTGATCATGGGTACCGATGACAAGATGCGCAACCAGGGTCAGATCTGGAAGGGCCGAGCCAAGGAAAGCGCAGGCAAGATCACAGATAACGAGCGGCTAGAGCGTGAAGGACGCACGGACCAGGCCAAGGGGCAGGCCAAGAGCGGGATGGAGAAGCTCAAAGACGCGTTCGGCTCGCTCTTCGGGCGCCGTTCCGGCGCCCGGCGCGGATCCGGTTACGACGACGATCGGTATCGCGGATCGCTCTAACCGCTAGTTCGACGCCCTGACCAGGTATCCGGCCGCCACGGCGGCCGGATACCGCTGTCTGGACAGGTCGCGCACGTCCCTGACGCCGGCGACACAGCGCCGGCGGTCGTGGGAGCGCCTACCGACCCGCGTGCGCCCCTGGCCACCGCTCACCGGCCGATCGGGGCCAAGATGGGCAAGTGGGCAGGTGGCGGTGGCTTCGTTCGCCTCGGCTGTGGGCGTTTCTTACCGGTTGGCTGCCAACCCTCTCGCTGCCCCGGCCGTCCCTGTGGTGGCTGGCCTACATCGCGCTGATCCCGCTGCTGCTACTCGCACGATCCGCGCCGACGCCCCGAGAGGCTGCGTTGCGGGGCTGGCTCTGGGGTGGCGGGTTCGTGCTCGGGATGTACTACTGGCTGCTGCCGAACCTCACCGTGTTCCTGCTCGTAATAGCCGCGATGCTCGGCCTGCTGTGGCTGGCCTGGGCGGTGCTGGCCTGGTGGGTGCTACCAGAGCCGTGGACCGGACCGCGGCTGGCGCTGGCCATAACCGCGCTCCCGGCCGCGGCCGTGCTGGTCGAGTACGCGACCTCCTGGGACAAGCTCGGCGGACCGTGGGCGCTACTAGGCACCAGCCAATGGAACGTGCCACCGGTGCGCGCATTGGCCGCGCTCGGCGGGCCGTGGCTGATCGGCGCCTTCATCGTCCTGATCAACCTGGTGATCCTGCTCGCGGCCACCAGTAGATCGCGATGGCGCTGGTATCCGATCGGCGCCGCGGCGCTGGCGGTAGCCCTCATGGCCGGCTGGGCAATCGCCATCCAGCAGCCGAGCGACGCGGGAACGCTGCGGGTCGCCCTGATCCAACCGGGTGTGGTGCACGATCCGACGACCAGATTCGATGTCGGGGAGGCCCTGACCCGCAGCCTGGTGGCAGCAGGTCCGGTCGAGCCGCCGCTCGACCTGGTGGTTTGGGGGGAGAGCAGCGTTGGCTTCGACCCGAACGCCCGGCCGGACCTGATGGCGCGACTGACCGAACTGTCCCGGCTGGTTGGTGCGCCGCTGCTGGTCAATGTGGACGCCCGGCGGCAAGAGGCGGGCGGCATCTACAAGACCTCGATCCTGCTCGACCAGACCGGCGAGCTCGCTCATTACGACAAGCGGCGCCTGGTGCCATTCGGGGAGTACCTCCCGATGCGCCGGCTGCTGGGCTGGATCGCGCGGCTGACCGAGGCGGCCGCCGAGGACCGGCGGCGCGGTCATGCAGCCGTGTTGATGCCGATCGAGATCACCGGCGGCCGCCGGATCGAGATCGGCCCGCTGATCAGCTTCGAGTCCGCGTTTCCGGACATGAGCCGGGATCTGGTTCGGCGCGGCGCCAATGTGCTGGTGTTCCAGATCGCCACCTCCACGTTCCAGGACAGCTGGGGACCGTGGCGGAACGCCGCCACGTCGGCACTGCGGGCGACGGAGACCGGCCGGCCGGTCGTGCATTCAACGCTGACCGGGGTGACGACCGCCTACGACGCCACCGGCCGGCGACTGGGCTCGGTCATCGGCACGGACCAGCGAGGCGTCGAGATCATCGACGTGCCGCTGGCATCCCGGAACACGCCGTACGTCCGATACGGGGACTGGCTACCAGCCGCGGCGGCCGGCTACCTGCTCGGGCTGGCTGTAGCCGTCGTGCTGCGCCGAACAGGCCGGGACCGGGCGCTCTCCAGGGCCACGGGAACGCCCGGTCCGCCTTGAGTGCCGGCCACACTCCCGAGTCGTCAGCCCAGCAAGAACGCAACGACCTCGATCCCGGCCGCACCCAGTACCCCGAACGCCGCGGTGATCGCAAGCGCAAGCATCACGAGCCCGCCACCCGTCCCCTCGAGGTGCGCGTCCGGGCCGTCAGTTGCTCGGCCCGATGGGCCCTCGCTGTGGTCGTCCTCAACCTGCGCCATCGCGTCCCTCCCACTGGTCGAGCGGACTCGACCACCGCGCGCGTAGCCGGGTACATCCCCCGCCGTATCTAGTAGACCACGCCTGGCAACAACCGCGAATCCGTCCCAAGGACATAGCCGCTTCCCCTGTCTGGGCATTACCGATCGGCCAAAGGGTGGACCCGTGGTAAGGTCGAACATCTGTTCGAGCGAGGTGCCGACGTGCGATGGAACAACCTGCGGCTCATCGACCCACCGGTAGAGGCAGACGGCGAGCCGATGCCGCTAGCCCTGTTCGACCGAGGCGCGGTCACCCGCCGTTTCGACACGCCCGAGTTCCGCGGCATCACGTTCTACGAAGTGCACGCCCGATCGATCATCAACCGGGTGCCGGCCGCATCCCGGATGCCGTTTCGCTGGACAATCAACCCATATCGGGGATGTACACATTCGTGCACATATTGCTTTGCGCGGAACACGCACACCTACCTGGACTTCGACGCCGGCCGGGACTTCGACACGAAGATCGTGGTGAAGGTCAACGCGGCCGAACGGCTGCGCCGTGAACTGGGGAGGCCGGGCTGGGCCGGCGAGAGCATCGCGATGGGCACCAACGTCGACTGCTACCAGCGCGCCGAGGGTCGCTACCGGCTCATGCGCGGAATCCTCGGCGCGCTTCGCGATGCCGCGAACCCGTTTTCGATCCTTACCAAGGGCTCGTTGATCCTGCGCGACCTCGACCTGCTCACCGAGTCGGCCGCGGTCACCAAGGTCGGTCTGGCCGTATCGGTCGGGTTCGTAGACGACGAGCTCTGGCGCTCGGTCGAGTCGGGCACGCCGAGCCCGCGCAAGCGGCTCGAGGTGTGCGCCACGCTCACCGATGCCGGGCTGCGGTGCAGCGTGCTGATGGCGCCGATACTGCCCTATCTGACCGATTCGCCCGGCCAGCTCGATCGCTGCGTTCGCGCTATCGCCGAGGCGGGCGCCGACCGGGTGACCCCGATCGTGCTGCACCTGCGGCCGGGCGCCCGGGAGTGGTACCTGCGCTGGCTCGGCGAACACCATCCGACCCTCGTGCCGGCCTACCACGAGCTATTTGCGCGGGGCAGCTATGCGCCGCGTGCGTATCAGGATCGGGTCACCGGAATGGTGCGCGAACTCGCTCAGCAGCACCGCCTGGCGGTTTAGCCAGGTCGTATCCGAGACATATGTGCTTGATGTGTCTGCAAGTGCGCTGCTCCGGGCCGCTCCCCCGGACGCGATCAGCAAACCGGCGAGCATGTTCGGCCGCGATCGCGAGTGGTCCGAGCTGGTCTCCTTCGCAACAGATCAGCGCGAGCACCCGACCCTCGCCGTAGTTACCGGGCTGCGCCGGCAAGGCAAGACCTACCTCCTGAGCACGCTCACCGAGGCACTCGGCGGGCTGTACTTCGATGCCGCGCCGGCGACCGAGCGCGAGTCGCTGCGCATGCTCGGTGCGGCGGTAGGCCGACGGGTGGGCGCCGGCGTGCAGCTGAACTTCGGCACCTGGCCGGAGGCACTGGACTACCTGCTCTCGCTCGCGCCGCACCGGCCCGGCCTCGTCGTCCTCGACGAGTTCCCGCTGTTGGCAAAGAACAGCCGAGAGCTGCCCGCGCAGCTATGCCGGGCACTGGCACGCGCAGGCCCCGATGGCGACGCCCGCCGCAGCCGGACCCGGATGATCGTCTGCGGCCCCGCCACGCCGGCCATGCGCACGATCGTCCAGGTCGACGGGCCGCTGTTTAGGCACGCCGATTTGGAGCTGGTGGTCCGCCCGTTTGACTACCGGGACGCGGCGCGATTCTGGAACATCGCCGATCCGCGGCTGGCCGTCCTGGTCCATTCCGTGGTCGGCGGGACGCCTGCCTACCGGCGCCAGTTCATCCGCGACGACATACCGATCAACCTGGACGACTTCGACGGCTGGGTGGTCCGGACCCTATTGAACCCGGCGACTCCGCTGATGCGGGAGGCCCGGTATCGGCTAGCCGACGAACTGGATCTACGCGATCACGCGCTCTACCAGTCGGTGGTGGCAGCAGTCGCAGCAGGGCGGGTCACCTGGAGCAGCGTCGCGGAATTCGTGGGCCACAGGGCGGCCGAACTGGCTCGGCCGTTAAGCGCGCTGGAGACATGCGGCCTGCTCGCCCGGGAACCCGATCCGTTCCGCAGCGGGCGGACGCGGTATCGGATCACCGAGCCGCTGATCGCCTTCTATGCGGCCATCATGCGTGGTAGCTGGTCCCGGTTCGAGCAGGGCCACGGCGCTCGGGTCTGGTACGAGTCGTCGCAACGGTTCTCCACCCTCGTAGTCCAACCGCACTTCGAGACCCTGTGCCGCCGGTTCGCCGGCTCGGCACCGGGCAAGCTGTTCGGCGAACCGCCGAACGGCCCGCTCCAGGTCGCCGCCGGCTCGGTCGCCGATCCCGGCCGGCGTAGGCACATCCCGATCGAGGTGGCCGTCCTGGCCCCGACCCCGCCCGAGGAGCCACGCCGGGTGATCTCACTGGGCCTGGCCAGGTGGGACACGGTCATGGGCGTCGAGCACCTCGACCGGCTCCGCCGGGCTCGCGAGCTACTGGCAAGTCGTGGCTATGACACCGGGGGAACCGTGCTGGCCTGCTACAGCGCTGCCGGCTTCGACGCCGAACTACGCCGCGTCGGCGCCGACCCGAGCGACGTCCTGCTGGTGGGCTTGGACGACCTGTACAGCTGAGGTGCGCTTAGGCTGGCCGACGTGGGAACTCCGGTCGGGCCGCGCACGATCGACTGGGACACCGGTGCGATCGTCACGGTCGACCAGTGCGCGCTGCCGCATGCATACGAGCAGTTGCGCATCACCACCGTCGACGAGCTGATCGACGCCATTGCCCGGCTCGCGATCCGGGGCGCACCGGCTCTGGGTGCGGCCGGCGCGCTCGGCGTGGCGCTGTCCGCTTATCGGCATCCGGACGATCCGGACGCGGTCCGAGGCGAGGCCGCTCGGCTGGCGGCGGCGAGACCCACCGCGGCGAACTTGGCCTGGGGCGTGCAGCGGGCGCTGGCCCGACTCCCGGACGGGGCGGACGCCGTGCTGGCCGAGGCGCATGCGGTTCTCGCCGAGGACGAGCAGGTCAACCAGGAGGCGTCCCGGCAGGCGGCCGACCTGGTGCTGCGGCTGTGCGAGCGACGGCCGCTGCGGATCCTCACCCACTGCAACGCCGGCCGGCTGGCCACGGTGGCGTGGGGCACCGCGCTAGGCACCGTTCGTCATCTCGCCGCCGCCGGACAGGTGGAGTCGGTACTGGCTGACGAGACCCGGCCGTTGCTGCAGGGAGCCAGGCTCACCGCATACGAGCTGGCCGAGGCAGGAATTCCGTACCGGATCTGCCCGGACTCGGCCGCGGCCACCGCGATGGCCCAGGGTCTGGTCGACTGTGTGCTGGTCGGCGCCGACCGGATCGCGACGAACGGCGACGTCGCTAACAAGATCGGCACGTTCCCGCTGGCGCTGGCCGCGGCCCGGCACGGCATCCCGTTCATCGTGGTGGCGCCGCGCTCGACGCTGGACCGGACCCTGCCCGACGGCAGCGGCATCGTCATCGAGCATCGGGACGGCGCGGAGGTCACCCACCTCGGCGGCCGACCGGTCGCCCCGGACGGTGCGTCCGCGTTCAACCCTGCGTTCGATGTCACGCCCGCCGACCTGGTGACCGCGATTGTGACCGAGGCCGGGGTCTACCGGCCGTAGCCGGCCAGCTTGGCGGCCACCCGGTCGATCTCGTCTGGCGGGAGCAGCCGAGGCGCGCCGCGGGCGCTGGCCCGCAGCCACACCTCGCACAGCCATTCCAGGTATTCGGCTCGCCGGTACGCCTCCCCGAGGGTGTCGCCGATGGTGACGGCGCCGTGGTTCGCGAGCAGGCATCCGGTCCGCCCGGCCAGCGCCGCGCTCACCTGACCGGCCAACTCGTCGGAGCCATAAGTGGCATAGCCGGCCACCCGGACGCCACCGCCGAACATCGCAATCAGATAGTGGATAGGCGGCAGCTCATCAACCAGCGTGGATACCGCGGTAGCCGCGGTCGAATGGGTGTGCACGATCGCGCCGGCACCGGTGTGCCGGTAGATCGCCAGGTGCATCGGCAGCTCGGTGGTCGGACCTCGCGGGGCTTCGACCGGCGCTCCGCTGTCGGCGCGATGCACGCCCACCAAGGCAGCCGTGAGTTCGTCGTAGTCCAGCCCGCTCGGGCTCACCGCGACCAGGTCGCCCGACCTCGCCGAGAGGTTTCCCGAGGTACCGACGACCAGCCGGTCGGCGCGCATCCGCCGGCAGTAGTCGGCGACCTGCTGGCGCTCGGCCGCGAGCAGAACGGTCTCGCCGGCGCCGGCGGTCATGCCGGGCGACCCGCGGTGGTCATGACCGCTCGGTGGCGACCTGTGCCCGCACCGCCGGCATCACCTCGTGGGCAAACCTGCTCAGCTGCTCGGGCCCGTCTGCCCACAGGATGAACGTGTCGAAACCCTGGCCGACCGCAAGGTCGGTGAGCTCCTCTACCCACTGGTCGACCGGGCCGCGCAGGGTCCCCTCCGAGGCGCCGTCGGTGATCGCACCACCGATGTTCAGCAGCCGCCGGATATCGCCGGGATCCCGGCCGGCGTCAGCGGCGGCCCGATCCAGCCGAGCGGTTATCTCGATCAGCTTGGCCAGGTCGCCACGGAACGACGGCAGCCACCCGTCGGCAACCCGAGCCGTCAGCTGCAGAGCGCGCGGGCCGTAGACGCCGAGCCAGATCCCGATCGGATGCGCCGGCACCGGACCCGAGTGCGCCCCGGCCAGCCGGTAGTACTGTCCCTCGAACCGCAGGTTGCGCTCCCCACTCCACACCTTGCGGATCACCTCGATCGCCTCGGCGAGCGCTGCTCGCGCCTCGCCCGGGCTGCGGCGCGGCCCGCCGTACGCCTCGACCGCATCCGGGAAGCCGCCGGCGCCGAGACCGAGCTCGACTCGCCCGCCACTAAGCACGTCGAGGCTCGCCGCCGATTTGGCCAGCACGGCGGGCGGCCGGAGCGTCAGGTTCACGACATCCGGGAACAGCCCGACCCGGCTGGTGGCTCCGGCGATCATGCTGAGCAGCGTCCACGTGTCGACGAAGCGGCGCTGGTAGGGATGGTCCTGCACGGCGACGTAGTCCAGCCCGAGCCGTTCGACCTGCTGCGCGGTGGCGATCAGCGGGTCGGCTGCGTTCGGGATCAGGAAGTAGCCGAACTTCAGCTCGCGCCCGTAGTCAGGCATGCCGCAAGCCTATGACCCGGACCGCGCCGCCAGCGGCGTCGCGACCCCGCCCGCGATCAGCCGAAGTAGACCTTGGCGTCCTCGAACCGGAACTTCCATGCGGCGAGCACGGTGAACAGCACGCCGAAGCCGATCATGACGAGGATCGCTCCGGCCACGTCGGTGATTCCGCCGTCCTCCAGGATCACCGACTGGAAGCCCTTCATCGCCCAGTAGGTCGGGATCGCCGGCGCGATCGCCGCCGCCCAGCCCGGCATCGCGCTAACCGGTACCCAGGCGCCGCCGAGCATCGCCATGGTCATGCCACCGACGCTGCCGATCGCGTTGAGCTGGTTCATGGTCCGGGAAATGGCGGTCACCAGCATGCCGAACGCGCTTAGCGAGAGCGCCAGCACGACGATGAGCACGATCAGCGCCAGGATCGAGCCCGACACCTCGAGCCCGAACAGCGGCTTGCCGAGCAGGAACAGCAGGGCCAGCTGCACGACGGTCAGGGTGACGGTGGGCAGCACTTTGCCGATCATCAGATCGACCGAGGACGCCGGGGTGGCGCGCAACCGGTCCCAGGTGCCCCAGCCGTGGTCGCGGAAGAACGTGAATCCGGCGTAGCCGACACTGAACGAGGCGAATGCAACTGCCATCCCGGGCACCGCGAACTCCGAACCGTTCGCGCTGGCGAAACCGTCCTCGGAGAGCTGGTTGGCGAACAGGTCCTTGGTCAACGCCACGAGCACCAGCGGAACGATCACTACGAAGATCGCCGTGGATGGGTCGGACAGCATGACCCGGAACTCGTGGCGGAGCACGGCGAGGCTAGCCCGCGGATACATTGGCGACCTCCCGCTTTTCTTCCCGGTCGGCTTCGTCGTAGCGGCGCCCGGCCAAGGCCAGGTAGACCGCCTCCAGGCTCGGTCGGACGATCTCGACCGACTGCAATGCGTCGGCTCGGACCCGCGGCAGCACGGTCACGAGCGTCGCCGCCGGATCATCGGTCACCAGCCTGAGCACCTGCCCGTCGACGGTGGCTTCGCCGTTCAGACCGACGTCGGGAACCACGCCTTCGAAGGTCAGCTCCACCACCGGCTTGGCGTGCGCGGCGATCAGCTCCTCCACCCCGCCGCGCACGATGACCTGGCCGCGATCGAGCAGCACCACATCGGAACCGAGTGTCTCGACCTCGGCCAGGTAGTGGGTGGAGTAGAGCACCGCGGAGCCGTCGGCGGCCAGCTGGCGGACCACATCCAGCAGACGAGTGCGGGTCTCCACGTCGGCCCCGGTGGTGGCCTCGTCGAGCAGCAGCAGGCGCGGGCTATGCAGCAACGCGAGCGCGGTATGCACCCGCCGCTTCTGCCCGCCGGAGAGCTGCCCGGCCTGCCGGTCGAGCAGCTCAGTGAGATCGAGCGCCTCGGCGACCTCCTCGACCCGCGGCCGCAGTGCCGCCCGGCTTATTCCGGCGAGCTCCCCGAACAGCATGAAGTTCTGCCGGACGGTGACCACCGGGTAGAGCCCGGTGTCCTGCGGCGCCAGCCCGATCCGGCGGCGCACCTCGGACGATCGGCTCAGGGCGTTCAGCCCGTCTACGCGGACGACTCCCGAGTCGGCCCGGCGCAACCCGGCAACGATCGACACCAGCGTGGTCTTGCCCGCTCCGTTCGGACCGAGCAGCGCGACGATCTCTCCCGCGTGGACATCGAGGTCGACTCCGCCGAGCGCGAGGACGTCGCCGTACGACTTGCGTAGCCCTTCGATATGCAGCACTCAGCCATGGTCCCTCGCGGGTCGAACGGTTTTCATCCTGCTGCGGGCTGACTGGGACCCCATCCCAGCGAATGACCGGCAACGCCGCGAGTCGTATGGAGGCGGGCGGCTACGAAGTCGAATTAGGGCGTGCGGTCAGCGCGTGGGCGACGTGGTTCCGGGTAATCATCCAGCGGTCCGGCGTGACAGCCACGCGGACCGGGTATCAGTCAACCCATAGGCGAGGGCCGGCACCTCGGGGTGCCGGCCCTCATCCGTGCCGCTTGCTAGCTGCAGCCGCTGGTCGAACCGCATCCCTCGCACACGTAGCAGCTGCCGGCCGGGCGCATCTTCGTGCCGCAGGACAGGCACAGCGGGGCGTCCGCGGTGCGACCCTGCTGGGCCTCGATGAGCTCGGTGGTGGACGACCCCGCGCTTGGCCGCTTGGCCGCACCGGCAGCCGATCGGTCGGCAGACGGCGCGGGCTCGGCCCGCTCGGCCGGCGCGGACTCGGACGCCTGCACGGTTCGTGGCGCCGACTGGGCCAGGCCCTCGACATCCACGTCATCGTCGCCGGCCGGCAGGTACGACCCGGTCTCCAGATGCCTGGTCCGCTCGCTCGCGGTGTGGATGCCCATCGCCGATCGAGTGTCGAACGGCAGGAAGTCCAGCGCGAGCCGCCGGAAGATATAGTCGAGGATCGACGAAGCCAACCGAATGTCCGGGTCGTCGGTCATGCCCGAAGGCTCGAACCGCATGTTCGTGAACTTCGACACGTAGGTCTCCAGCGGCACGCCGTACTGCATGCCCACCGAAACCGCGATCGAGAACGCGTCCATCATGCCGGCCAGGGTCGAGCCCTGCTTCGACATCTTGAGGAACACCTCGCCGAGGCCGTCGCCCTCGTAGTGATTCGCGGTCATGTAGCCCTCGGCACCGCCGACCGCGAACGACGTGGTGATGCCGCGCCGGCTCTTCGGCAACCGGTGCCTGGTCGGCCGGTACTCGATGATCCGCTCAGGCTCAGATTCGGCCGTCACGGCCGCGCCCGCAGTCGCGGCGGCCTTGGCGCCCTTCGCATCGGTCAGCGGCTGGCCGACCTTGCAGTTGTCGCGGTAGATGGCCAGCGCTTTGAGGCCGAGCCGCCAGCCCTCGAAGTAGATCTCCTCGATCTCCTCTACGGTCGCCGACTCCGGCATGTTGACCGTTTTGCTGATCGCACCGGACAGGAACGGCTGGACCGCGGCCATCATCAGCACGTGCCCCATCGGCCGGATCGCCCTGGTGCCCATCGCGCAGTCGAACACCTCGTAGTGCTCCGGTCGCAGCCCGGGGGCGTCGACCACGTGACCGTGCTCGGCGATGTACTCGACGATCGCCTCGACCTGCTCCTCCTGGTAGCCCAGCTTGCGCAGCGCGCGCGGCACGGTCTGGTTGACGATCTGCATCGAGCCGCCGCCGACCAGCTTCTTGAACTTCACCAGCGCAAGGTCCGGCTCGATCCCGGTGGTGTCGCAGTCCATCATCAGGCCGATCGTGCCGGTGGGTGCGAGCAGGCTGGCCTGCGCGTTCCGCCAGCCCTGCTTCTCACCGATCTTGACGCAGTCGGCCCAGGCCTTGGTGGCCAGCGCGAGCACCGAGCGGTCGAACTCGTCCACCGAGCGCAGCGAGTCGTTGGCGGCGGCGTGCTTGCGCATTACCCGGGCGTGCGCCGACGCATTGCGGGCGTACCCCTCGTACGGTCCGACGACGCCGGCCAGCTCCGCCGATCTCTTGTAGGCGGTGCCGGTCATCAGCGAGGTGATCGCGGCGGCGATGGCGCGCCCGCCCTCGGAGTCGTAGGCGTGCCCGGTCGCCATCAGCAGCGCGCCCAGATTTGCGTAGCCGATGCCGAGCTGGCGGTACGCCCTGGTCACCTCGCCGATCCGCTGGGTCGGGAAGTCGGCGAACGAGATCGAGATGTCCATCGCCGTGATGACCAGCTCCACCACCTTGGCAAACCGCTCGGTGTCGAACGTGTTGTCGTCGCGAAGGAACTTCAGCAGGTTGATCGAGGCCAGGTTGCAGGACGAGTTGTCCAGGCTCATGTACTCCGAGCACGGGTTGCTCGCGGTGATCCGCCCCGACTCGGGGTTGGTGTGCCAGTCGTTGATCGTGTCGTCGTATTGCAAGCCCGGGTCGGCGCACTCCCAGGCAGCCTGGGCGATGCTGCGGAACAGCTCGTTGGCCCGGACGGTCTCGAGCACCTCGCCGCTGGTGCGGGCCCGCAGTCCGAAGTCCTTACGGCTCTCGACCGCGCGCATGAACTCGTCGGACACCCGGACCGAGTTGTT
>DATFRM010000498.1:0-3216 GCA_035263265.1 Actinomycetes bacterium | reverse complement strand
TTCTTTCCCGGCCTGCTGGTCGTGTTCGTCACCTGGCTCGGGGCCAGGCTGGCAGTGCAGGGTGAGCTCACTCCGGGCGAGCTGGTGGCGTTCTACGGGTACGCGGCGTTCCTGGTACTACCGCTGCGCACCACCGTTGAGGCGATCCAGAAGCTGACCCGCGGACTGGTCGCGGCCAGCCGGGTGATCCGGGTGCTGCGGCTCGAGCCCGAGCTGCACTCCCCGGCCGAGCCGGCGAGCGCCCCGGGTTCCAAAGCCGAGCTGGCCGATCCGGCTTCCGGGCTGGTGGTGCCGGCCGGTGAGCTCACCGCGGTGGTATCCGCGATCCCAGAGGACTCGAGCGCGCTGGCAGCCCGGTTGAGCCTGACTGCTGACACCGACGCCACGCTCGGCGGGGTACGGCTGGACGAGCTCGCGCTCGACACCGTGCGGCAGCGGATCCTGCTGCACGACACCGAGCCTCGGCTGTTCACCGGTCGGCTGCGTGAGGAGCTCGACCCGACCGGCGACACGGACGACGCGACCATCTACGCCGCCATCCACGCGGCCGCGGCCGAAGACGTGCTGGACGCGCTGCCGGAGGAGCTGGACAGCGAGGTGGAGGAGCGCGGCCGATCGTTCTCCGGCGGGCAGCGCCAACGGCTCGCGCTGACCCGGGCGCTGCTGGCCGACCCGGAGATCCTGATCATGGACGAGCCGACCAGCGCGGTGGATGCGCACACCGAGGCGCGCATCGCCGATCGCCTGCGCGCAGCCCGGGCCGGCCGGACCACCGTGGTCATGACCACCAGCCCGTTGGTGCTCGACCGGGTCGACCGGGTCGCGTTGCTGGTCGGCGGCCGGGTGGTCGCCACCGGACCGCACCGCGACCTGCTGGCCGAGCACGCCGGCTACCGCGAAACCGTGACCAGAGGGGAGGAGGACTGGTGAGCTCCGCGAAGCTGCCGGTCGGCAGTACCCGTGACGTGCGAACGCATGCCGGCGTGCTGCTTCGCCGGCACAAGAAGGCGCTGGCCTGGTCGATGTTCTGGTATGCCCTGGCCACGACCGCCGGGCTGGTCGCGCCGCGGATGATCGGCAAACTGGTCGACGCGGTCCGCGCGGGGACCACCACCGGCTACATCGACACGATCGCGCTCGTCCTGGCCGGCGCGCTGATCCTGCAGACCCTGCTCACCGGGCTCGCGCAGTACACCTCGTACGCGCTCGGCGAGACCGTGTTCGCCGAGCTGCGTGAAGAGTTCCTGGACCGGGTGCTTGCGCTTCCGCTCGGCACGGTCGAGCGAGCCGGGACCGGTGATCTGCTGTCCCGGACCACCGGAGACGTGGACGCGCTGTCCTACACGGTCCGGTTCGCGGTGCCGCAAACCCTGGTCGCGGTGGTCACGACCGTGCTCACGCTGAGCGCGACGTTCCTGGTCGGACCGCTGGTCGCGTTGCCGTGCCTGGCCGGCGTGCCGCTGCTTGTGCTGTCCACCCGGTGGTACTTGCGTCGCGCCCCGGCCGGGTACCTGCGGGAACGCGCCGCCTACGCCGCGATGAACGGTGGCGTGGCCGAGACCGTGGACGGCTGCAAGACGGTCGAGGCGTTGCGGCTCGGCGATCGCCGGATCCGGTACAGCGAGGCGGACCTACGCGAGGCGTACAACGTCGAGCGGTACACGCTCAAGCTGCGCATGATCTGGTTCCCGTCGGTCGAGATGGCGTACGTGATCCCGGTCGCGGCCTGCGTGCTCGCCGGCGGCTGGATGTACAGCCAGGGCTTGGCCACGCTCGGTCAGGTCACCGCGGTGACGCTGTACGCCCAGGCGTTGATCGACCCGGTCGACCGGCTGATCAGCTGGCTGGACGAGATCGCGGTCGGGGCTACCTCGCTGGCCCGGATCATCGGCGTGGCCAGCGTCCCGCCGGACCGGGTCGCGACCGGAGCCAGCACCCACGACGAGCGGATCTCGGCGAGCGACGTGCGCTTCGCCTACAGCCGAGGCCGCGACGTGCTGCACGGAGTGGACCTTGCGCTGCAGCCGGGGGAGCGGATCGCGGTCGTCGGCCCGAGCGGCGCCGGCAAGTCCACGATGGGCCGGCTGCTGGCCGGCATCCACCCGCCGCGGACCGGGCACGTCGACGTCGGCCCCGTTCCACTGGTCGACCTCGAGTTGGACGAGCTGCGCGGGCACGTCGCGCTGGTCACCCAGGAGCACCACATCTTCGTCGGTACCGTTCGCGACAACCTGCGGCTCGCCTGCACCGACGCGTCCGACGTGGAGCTACGCCGATCCCTGGCCGCGGTGGACGCGCTGGACTGGGCGCAGGCGCTACCCGACGGGCTGGACACCGTGCTCGGCACCGACGGCCATCAGCTTTCCCCGCCGCAGGCCCAGCAGATCGCGCTGGCTCGGCTGGTGCTGTCGGACCCGCACACGCTGGTGCTTGACGAGGCCACCTCACTGCTCGACCCGCGGGCCGCCCGGCACCTGGAGCGATCGCTGTCCGCTGTGCTGCACGGCCGCACCGTGGTCGCGATCGCGCACCGGCTGCATACCGCGCACGACGCCGACCGGGTCGTGGTGATGGAGGACGGCCAGGTAAGCGAGATCGGCACGCACGAGGAGCTGGTCAACGCCGGGGGCCCGTATGCCGCACTATGGGGGTCCTGGCACGCGAAACCTGCGGCGGTGCGCTAGCGGCGGTTACCTGCGGCGGCCGGACTTCTTCGGCCCGCCGTCGGCGACCGCACGCTCCGCGGTCGCGACCGCGTCGGTTGCGTCGTTGAGCCGTACCTCCGCCGCGGCGACCTCATCGCTGGCCTTCGTCAACCGCCGCTCCAGCTCCTTGACGTGGTGCCGCAGGTCGTCCAGCCGCTTGGTCAGCTCGGTTTGCTCGGCAAGCAGCTGATCGCGTTCGACCTCCCGCCGCCGGAGGTCGGCGGCGGCCTTGTCGTGCCGGCGCCGGGCTGTGACCAGCTCGCGAGCCCGGCGGGCTTCCGCGGATGCCGCACCCTCGGCCTCCGCGTCCGCCTCCTCTTCGGCGAGATCCTCGTCGTCGGCCGCCGGCACCAGCCGTAGCGGCGGCCCAGGACCGAGCCCGGCGTACTGCTCCGGCCGCTCCAGCCGGCCGGTCCGTACCGCGGCGGCCACCTCGGGATCGGCGACCGCGGCGGTGAGCGTGCTCTCCACCTCGTACGCGACCGAGGCGCTCATCTTGATCCGGTGCATG
>DATFRM010000497.1:0-7473 GCA_035263265.1 Actinomycetes bacterium | reverse complement strand
GTCGCGGCCCGGCGCGAGTCAGAAGCGGAGCTGTCGGTCATCGGGGGCCTCCTGGCTACGACCGGTCATGGTGGCTCGGGGTGGCCTCCCCCTCTGTCGCCGGGCGACCGTACTCCAGAGGTGCCTCACCCGCGAGGTCCTTGTTGCCTGAGAGGTTCCGGGGAGGTTTGCCCCTTCGGCGCCGCACCAAAAGTACGAGCTCTCCCACGCGGGGTCGACAGCAGGTACCTACGCTACCAACGTCCAGCGGCAATGTCAGACAGCCCCGCCGGTCCAGCCGAAACCGCCCATGGCCGGTTTGTGACAGTGACCAGTACGTGCCGGGGCTAGGCGGAGCTGCGCCGGCTGCGGCGGGCCGCGAGCTCGTCGGCCGGATGGGTCGCCTCACGCCCGGCAGTGCCGTCCGCTCGCTCCGAAGGTAGCTCGGCCAGCGTCCCCTCGACCTCGCGCCAGACCTTGCCCAGCGCGATTCCGAACACACCCTGGCCGCCCTGCAGCAGGTCGACCACCTCATCGGTCGAGGTGCACTCGTAGACCGTGGCGCCATCGCTCATCAGCGTGATCTGCGCCAGATCGGAGATCCCGCGATCGCGCAGCTGGGTCACCGCAGTGCGGATGTTGGGCAGGCTGACCCCGGCGTCGAGCAGCCGTTTGACCACCTTGAGCACCAGGATGTCGCGGAAGCTGTAGAGCCGCTGGCTGCCCGAACCGTGCGCGGGCCGGATGCTCGGCTCGACCAGACCGGTACGGGCCCAGTAGTCGAGCTGGCGATAGGTGATGCCAGCTGCGGCGCAGGCAGTCGGGCCGCGGTAACCGATCTCCTCGGCGGCGATCGAGCCGACCGGATCGAACAGCAGGCCCTGCTCAGGCGAGCCGGCCGCCGGTGGTTGACCGTGGTCGCTCACACCGACCTCCTTACGGACCCGATCCCGGTCGCCGGGTGGGCACCCGGAACAACGGGCCCGAAACAACATTAGTGGAGTTACACGACATGCCCGGAACTCCGCCTTGACGGTAGGTCGGCGGTCGGTGCCCGGTCAACGACCCAGCGCAACGACACGCCGAGCCCGAACCCGGCGCCTGGCTACTGGGCCCGGCCGAAGTCCTCCGGGCTGATCTGCTCGAGGAACTCGCGGAACTTCTCGACCTCGTCCTCCTGTTCGGACGGCTCCTCCGGCAGGGTGATGCCGGCCTCTTCCAGCACCTCGTCGCTACCGAAGATCGGTGAGCCGGTCCGCAACGCGAGCGCGATCGCGTCGGATGGTCGAGCGCTCACTTCGACCCCGTTCCCGAACACCAGCTCGGCGTAGTAGACGCCCTCGCGCAGTCCCGTGATGCGCACCTGCCGCAGCTCGTGGCCGAGCGCGGTCAGCACGTCCTTGAACAGGTCGTGGGTCAGTGGCCGGACCGGAACCATGCCCTGCTGCGCATAGGCAATTGCGGTCGCCTCCATCGGTCCGATCCAGATTGGCAGGTAGCGGACGCCGGAGACCTCTCGTAGCAGCACGATCGGTTGGTTGGTGGGCATCTCCACGCGCACACCCACGACGTCGAGCTGGTTCACATAGCCACAGTACCCCGGCAGTGGTGATCGACGAGCCACCGCATGACCGAACGAATCCCGATCAGATCGGCCGCTCCGGGAACAGCGGAGCCAGGCCGGCCCGCACCAGCGCGGCGTGCAGCCGGACCGACAGCGCCGCCAGTTCCCCGGCCACCTGCTCGGCTCGGGCTCGCGCCTCCGGGTGCCGCTGCCTGACCAGCGGGGCAACCACCTGCTCGACCATGCCGATCTCCCGATCCGCGGCGGACTTGAACGCCCGCAGGTGCCGGGCGTGCAGGCCGTACCCGCTCATCTCGGCCACGGTGCGGGCGACGGTCAGCGCGTCCCGGTCGAAGTAGCCGCCGTCGCGGGAGCTGATCAGGCCGTACTCCTCGAGATCGGTCAGGCTCGCCTCGTCCAGCCCGGCCTCGGCTAGCAGCTCGGCCCGCGACAGCAGAAGGCCTCCTTCCTCGCGCGGCGCGAAGGTGGTCGGGTCGGACAAGTCGGTAGCGGCGGCGAGCACGCTGTGCGGCACCTGCGGGGCCGGCCGGTCCACCCGCGGCGGCTCCAGCCCGCGGTCGATGGCGTGCAGGTATTCCCTGATGACCCGCAGCGGCAGGTAGTGGTCGCGCTGCAAGCCCAGCACGTACCGGAGTCGGTCGATATCGCGCGGGCCGAACTGGCGATAGCCGGACGGGCTGCGCTCGGGTCGGACCAGCCCCTCGGCCTCGAGGAAGCGGATCTTCGAGATGGTCACATCGGGGAATTCGGTGCGCAACTCGGCGAGGACCTCGCCGATGCTCGACCGCCGGGTGGTCGACGGCTGTGCGGTCACGCGGCGGTCATCCGTCGTCGTCACCGGCCCGGCTGGCGTAGAACGCGAGCCGGAATTTGCCGACCTGTACCTCGTCCCCGTTGTTCAGCGCCGCCTCTTCGATGCGCTCCCGATTGACGTAGGTGCCGTTGAGGCTGCCGACATCGCGAACCAGGAACATGTCCTCCGGGGTGCGCCGGAACTCTGCGTGCTTACGCGAGACCGTCACGTCGTCCAGGAAGATGTCGCTGTTCGGGTGCCGGCCGGCCGTGGTCACATCGGCGTCGAGCAGGAAACGGCTGCCGGAGTTGGGTCCGTGCCGCACGACCAGCAGCGCCGATCCGGGCGGCAGCGCCTCGACCGCGCTCACATCCGCCGGCGACAACTCGTCGGTCCAGTCCGGTTCCTGCGGCTCGAGGCCGCCGATTGAGATCGTCGAAGTCATGTCGGTTCCCCCTGCTCCCGCCGGTCCGGTCAGCGGTGCACCGCACTGGGCACAGAAGCGGGCATCCGCAGGATTCTCGTGCCCGCATTGGGTGCAGAACGCCATGTGCGTGCTCCCGCTTCTCACCGCGGCATCCGCCCTGCGCCGCGATCACCAAACCGAATGCCGAAAGACCATCGACCACAGGTAGAGGTCGATGGTTAGACCGCAACTTATGCGCGTCGGATCCGCAGGTCAACCGAACACGCGGGGTGAAAGCTCCGGTCGGGGTCAGGCTTCCACCATGGCGCGGTAGTCGGCGGCGCTGAGCAGCTCGTCGAACTCGGCCGGGTCGGTTGGCACGATCTCCACCATCCAGCCATCGCCATAGGGATCTGAGTTGATCAGCTCCGGCTGGTCGTCCAGCGTCTCGTTCCGGGCCGCAACGGTTCCGGTGATCGGGGCGTAGAGATCGCTCACGCTCTTCGTCGACTCCAGCTCCCCGCAGGCCTGCCCGGCACGCACCTCGGCCCCGACCTCGGGCAACGTCACGAACACGATGTCGCCCAGCTGGTCCTGCGCGTAATGGGTGATGCCGACCCGTACGCCGCCGTCCGCCTCGCCGTTACCGCGCACCCATTCGTGCTCAGCGGTGTATTTAAGATCATCCGGGTACATCGGCCGTAATCCGCCTTTCGAATCCACCTCGCGCTGTGGCTGCAGCCGCACTCTACTGGGGTGCGGCTGGCAGTCGGGGCACGGCCGGGCCGGGGACCACCGCGTCGATCCGGACCATCTGCCGTTGTTCGAGGTCACCGCTCGCTCCGGCGTCGCGCAGGTTCGAAAACACCCCGCCGGGGATCTGCAGCGCCGAAGCCAGCGTGGCCGGATCACCGATCGCGATGAACACGTACGGGCTGCTGGTCGGCCGGTCGTCGATGCGGATGCGGCCAGGTCCGTCGTCGAGGAAGTGGGTGCTCGCCACTACCCGAACGTCGTTGATCTGCACCACCTCGGCCCCCGCATCCCGCAGCTCCTGCAGCGCGTTGAGCAGGGCGTTCGCGGTGAGCCTGGAACCCGGATCGGTGATGGACAGCTCGATACCGGGTCCTTGAGCAGGCACCGTGCCGGCCAGGATGCCTAGCGTGCGGGCCAGCTTCGTGGTCTCCTCGAGTGCGGCTCGCGACCGGTCGGAGCCGAACGTCAGCCGCTGGCGAGTCGCCTCCAGCTCGCGCAGCTCGTCGGTCAGCCGGTGCGACTCCTCGGTCACGTTGTCCAGGATGAGCACCAAATCCGAGGGCCGGGCCGACTCCAGGTTCTCCCCGCGAGCGTGCACCCTGACCTGGACCACTAGCGCGAAACCAAGACCGGCGCACAGGATCGCGGCGAGGATCTTGCTACGGCTGACCCGCGGATGCAGCACGGCGCGAACGACCTTGTTCATGCCTTGAACAGGTGCCGGCGGATCGCGGCGACGTTGGCGAAGATACGGATACCGAACACGACGACCACGCCGGTGGACAGCGCCCCGCCCACGCCCAGCTGGTCACCGAGGAACACGATCAACGCGGCGATCAGCGCGTTGGAGACGAACGAGACCACGAACACCCGGTCACTGAAGATCCCGTCGAACCAGGCCCGCAGCCCGCCGAACACCGCGTCGAGGGCGGCCACCACCGCGATCGGCAGGTAGGGCTGCATCCACAGCGGGATGGTCGGCTCCACCAGCAACCCGGCGATCACGCCGACGAGCAGGCCAAGTAGGACAATCACCGGGTACCGCTCACCTACTTCTGGGTCGGTTCGTTCGTGGGCCGGCCCGTGCTTGACTGCTCCGTGGCGAGAGTCAGGCCAAGCTGGCCGGCCGCTGGTAGCGCGAGGTCGGAGCCGGCGGACACCTCGAACCGGATCGCGTAGTTTTCCCGCAGGCCACGCAGCCAAAGCCCGGCCGCCCCGTCCACGAAGGTCGCCTCCAGCGTGCGCGGATCACCGACCGCTTCGACCACATACGGCCGGCTCAGCGGGCGGTACCCGACCAGGATCGCGTCGCCGGCGGACCGGATCGCGGTCAGCGGTCCGATCCGCTGCCGGTTGACCGCGATCGCCTCCGCACCGGCCAGCCAGAGTCCGTTGACCAGTTGTTGCAGGTCGGTGTCGTAGATCCGGTTGCGGACGTTCTCGGTAGTGCTGTCCGCGGGCGCGTCGTCCACCACCACCCGGACCCCATCCCCGGCCGCCGGCATGGATGCCGCGGCCCGCTCGAGCGTGGTCAGGTCGGCGGTCAGCCGGCGGCCGGTGGCCGTCAGCGCGAGCTCGGCCCGGCTCGCCGTGCCCACCTGCCCGCGCAGTTCTGCGACGGCGCGCTGCAGCTGCTCTACGGACGCGGTCTGCTGCTCGATCCGGTCGACCAGCGCCGGGCGCTGAGCGCGCAACCGGGCTGCGTTCCCGCGCTCCGTGCTGACCGAGGCCGCCACCGCCACTCCCAGCACGGCCAGGACCGCGAGCATCGGCAGCGCGCGCAGCCAGCCCTGCCTGCTGGTCGGCAGCAGCTCACGCGCTTCCGGGTGCCGGCCCGCTGCCTGCTCGTACTCCTCCTCGAGCGCGGAGCGCATGATGTCGTCGAGCAGCGACGCGGCATCCGGACGGGGCACGCCCGGCATCCTAGCTCGCGCTGCCATTTTCGATCATTACCGGTGTTCTGCGCTGTTGATCACCTAATTTGTCCCTTTTGTCGGGACGCAGCGCCAGTAATGATCCAAACGGGCGCCGGCCGCGTCGGCGTGCGCCTATTCGGGATGGCTGGCGGCGACTACGGCGGTCCATTCGTCGAGCAGGGCAGCGGCCGCGTGCGCGGTCGGCGCCTCGGCCCACAAGTGGGTCAGCGCCTGCGCCGGGTCGGGTAGCACCAGCACCCACCGGCCGTCCGACTCGACGATGCGTACGCCATCGGTCGTGTCCAGCTCCCGAGCGCCGGCGGCCTCGACCACCGACCGCATCACCATGCCCTTGGCCGCCCATGGGGTGGGCACGTTCCGGCGCTGCACGTTCGAGCTCGGGATCCGGGCGTCGATGCGGCTCAGCGGCAGGTGGGTCCGGGCGACCAGCCCGGCGAGCCGGACGAACGCGGCGATGCCGTCCAGCGCCCCGGAGAACTCCGGGATCACGTACCCGCCGTCACCGTCCCCGGCGAAGATCAGGCCGGGTTGTTCGGCCGTGCGGGACAACTCACCGGCCGAGGTGCGGGTCCATTCGACGTCGACACCGTACGAGCGCGCCACCCGCTCCGCGACCCTGGTGGTGGTGACCGGAAGTGCGACCCGGCCGCGCCGGCGGTCGGCCGCGATCAGGTCGAGGAGGACCAGCAGCGCTCGGCTGTCGTCGATGATCCGGCCGGTTTCGTCGACGATGGCCAGCCGCTCGCCGACCGAGCCGAAGTACACCCCGAAGGACGCCTGCGAGGACGCCACCAGCGAGGTCAGCCGCTCCAGCGCGTCGGCCCGGTCGGCCGCGGTCTCGGTCGGGTGCACCTCATCCAGGCCGACCCCGACGACGTGCGCGTCCACGCCGAGCCGGCCCAGCAACATCGGGAGTACCAGCGAGGCGGCTCCCCCACCCGCGTCGATGACCACCCGAAGATCGGTCACGTCCGTGGTGTCGATCGACTGCAGCAGGAGCTGCGCGTAGTTCTCCAGCGAGCGGCTCGGGAAGGTGAGATCGCCGATCTCCCCGGGGAACGCGCGGCGGTACTCCTGCCGGCTGTAGATCCGCTCCAGCTTCCGCTGGGCGGCCTGGCTCAGCTCGGTGCCGCGCCCGTCCAGGAAGCTGATGTCGACGCTGTCCGGGATACCGGCGGTGGTTTTGATCATGATTCCGCCGGCCGCGGCGCGGCTTTCCAGCCGGAGCACCGGCAGTGGCTGGCACTCCAGGTCGCGCACGTCGATGGCCGACGCGGTCAGCGCGGCGATCACCGCCCGCTTGAGTGCCCGAGCGGCCCGGGAGTGGTCCCGAGCGGTGACCACGGTGGAGCCCTTGCGCAGCGTGGTCGCGTACGCGCTGGCCAGCCGGACCGCGAGCTCCGGAGTGATCTCGACGTTGACGATGCCGGACACCCCGGTCCGGCCGAACAGGCTGGACTGGCCCCGGGACTCCCAGATCACGCTGGTGTTGACCACCGCGCCGGCCTCGATCGTCTTGAACGGGTACACCTTGACCCCGCCGGAGATTAGCGCTTCCTCCTCGATGAGGCACTCGTCGCCGATGACCGCGCCCTCGTCGATCCGGGCCGCCCGCATCACGTCCGCGTTCTTTCCGATGACGCACCCGCGCAGGTTGGTCTGCGGGCCGATGTAGACGTTGTCATGCACGACCGCGCGGTGCAGGAACGCGCTCGAGCGAACGACCACGTTGCTGCCGAGCACCGTGTACTCGCGAAGTTCGGCGCCGGCCTCCACCTTCGCGTAGTCACCGACGTAGAGCGGGCCCTTGAGCACGGCGTCGGGATCGACCTCGGCACCCTCCGCGATCCAGATGCCGGGCGCCACCTCGAACCCGTCGATGTCGGTCTGGACCAGGCCGGACAGCACGTCGGCCTGGGCTCGCAGGTACGCCTCGTGGGTGCCCACGTCCTCCCAGTAGCCGTCGGCCACGTAGCCGTAGATCGGCTTGCCGGCGGCCAGCAGCGCCGGGAACACG
>DATFRM010000496.1:0-11921 GCA_035263265.1 Actinomycetes bacterium | reverse complement strand
ATCGTGGCGTGCTGCGCCGCCGTAGATCCGCCCGGCGATGCGCCGGTAGTAGTCGGGTTGGTGGTAGCGGCGTGGCGTGGCTAGCGCCAGCAGGACCCGCGGTGATCCCGGCACGCCGCCGAGCCCGGGCCCGGTGGCGGCCAGGACGAGCCCACGAACCCGGTTCGGTGCCTGATGCGCGAGCTGCTGGGCGACGACGCCACCCAGGGAGACGCCGAGCACGTCGGCGCGGCCGTAGCCCAGCCCGTCCAGCATGCGTTCCACGGTGCGGGCGATTCCGGGCATCCGGCGCGGCCAGGTGTAGGGCGTGGACTGACCGACGCCCGGCGCGTCGAAGCTGATCACCTGCAGTCCACGGGCGGCGAGCGCGCGCTCGAACGGCTCTGCGAGTTCCAGGCTCGCGCCGAGCCCGGTGATCAGCAGTACCGGCGGCCCGCTGCCGCGCACCGATGTGCGCAACCGGACGCCGCCACCCACGTCGACGAACCGGATGCTCGCCCGGTCATGCGAACGCGCCCACACCGGTGATGTCCCGTCCGACGATCAGGGTCTGGATGGTCTCCGTGCCCTCGTAGGTGTGGATCGCCTCGATGTCGGCCAGGTGCCGCATGACGTGGAAGTCGAGCAGGATCCCGTTGCCGCCGAGCAGGTCACGCGCGTCGAGGATGACCTGGCGCGCCTTGCGGGTGTTGTTCATCTTGGCGATCGCGGCAATCGTGTCGGTGAGCCGACCCTCCTCGATCAGCCGGCCGAGCCGTAGGCAGTACAGCTGCATCGAACAGACCTCGGCGAGCATCTTGACCAGCCGATCCTGCACGATCTGGAAGTGGACGAGCGGTTTGCCGAACTGCTCCCGCTGCTGGCAATAGGCCATCGCGATCTCGTACGCGGCGGTCGCGTGGCCCAGGGCCGCCCAGGCGACTGTGTTGCGGGTCCCGGCCAGCACCCGTGCGGTGTCCTTGAAGGTCCGCGCGCCCGGCAGCCGGTTCCGCTCGGGGATCCGCACGTCGGTCAGCGCGATCTCGGCCTGCCACACCGCGCGGAGCGAGCCCTTGCCGTCGATCCGGGCCGCGTCGTATCCGGGCGTGCCCTTCTCGACCAGGAACCCCTTGACTTGACCGTCGGCGCTGTCTCGGGCCCAGACCACGACGACGTCGGCGAGCGTGCCATTGCCGATCCACTTCTTCGCGCCGTTGAGCACCCACTCCTCCCTCTCACGGCGGGCCTCGGTCTCCAGCCCGACAGAATCCGAGCCGTGCAGCGGCTCGGTGAGCGCGAACGCACCCAGCGCGTCCACCCGCGCCATCGCCGGCAACCACCGCCGCTTCTGCTCCGCGGAGCCGAGCATCGCGATGGACTGCATGGCCAGGCCTGCCTGCACGCCGAGGAACGTGCCGAGACTGCCGTCGCCCCGATTGAGCTCCATGTTCACCAGCCCGGCGGCGATCGGACTCATCGGCGGGCAGCCGTACCCGGCGATGCCGTCGCCGACGAGGCCTAGCGCGCCCAGCCGCTTGACCAGCGGCCAGGGAAACTCGGCGCGCTCCCAGTAGCCGCCGATGACCGGAAGCACCTCGCTGTCCACGAAGTCCCTGGTGCGTCGCAGGTAGTCCAGCTCCTCGCGGCTGAGCTGATCGGCGATCCGGAAGTAGTCGGTGCCGAGCGAGCGGCCGATGCCGTCGTACATCGTTTCTCTCCTCAGCTGTCAAGCACGTAGGTGCCTGGTGCGTCGATGAGTGGGCGCAGGTCGCCGCGCCCAAGGGATCGCGGCGCCCGCTTGCCCGGTCCGGTGCGCTCTGTGAGCCACGCGACAAGGTCGGGCCACCAGCTGCCAGAGCGGGCCTCGGCCGCCCGCAGCCAGGCGTCGGGATCGGCCGGGGTGTCCTCGCCGACCAGGTAGCCAGCCTTGGGGTTCCCGGGCGGATTGACCAGGGCCGCGATGTGGCCACTGGTCGACAGCACGAACCGGCTTTGTCCACCGAGCAGCTGCGTGCTGCGGTAGCAGCTCTGCCAGGGCGTGAGGTGATCGGTGCGACCGGCGACGACGTAGGAGTCGGCATCGACCTTTCCGAGATCGACCGGAGCACCGAGCGCGGTCATCGCCCCGGGCGCGACAAGGCGGTTGTCCACCGCCAGGTCGAGGAAGTCCGCGTGCAGCGCTGCGGTCATCCGAGTCGCGTCCGAGTTCCAGAACAGGATGTCGAACGCCGGCGGTTTCTGTCCGAGCAGGTAGTTGTTGACCCAGTAGGTCCACACCAGGTCGCCGGGCCGGAGCCAGGCGAACAGTTCGGCCAGGTTCCGGCCGTCGAGGTAGCCACGCCGCCGCGACCAGGCCTTGGCCCGCTCGGCCAGCCGCCGGTCCACGAATGCTCCGGGCGTGCCGGCGTCAGCGAAGTCGAGCACGGTAACGCCCAGACCGAACCCGGCCAGCGAGTTCGAGTCCCCTCGGCTGGCCCGATGCGCGGCGGCCAGGCTGGCGATGATGCCCCCGGAGCAGAAGCCGAACAGCGCGGCGCTGTCCACCGCGCAGATCCGTTCCACGGCATCCAGCGCGTCCAGCACGGCTTGCACATACGCGTCCAGACCGGTGGCCGCGTGCCGAGCATCCGGATTGCGCCACGAGATCATGAATACTTGCTGACCGCCTCGGACCAGGTACTCCACCAAGCTGCGATCGGGCGCCAGATCCAGTGCGTAGTACTTGTTGATCGTGGGCGGTGCGATCAACAGCGGTATCGAGCGGACTCGCTCGGTCTGCGGGCGGTACTGGATCAGTTCCAGCAGATCGGTGCGAAGCACCACCGCTCCGGGTGTACTCGCGATGTTGCGGCCGATCTGGAACGGCGACCGGTCCACCAGCTGCGGAATCCGGGGCGGCGTGGCGAGGTCCTGCAACAGGGATGCTCCCCCGCGCAGCAGGCTCAGCCCACCGCTGTCGATCGCCGCCTTCGCCGACGCCGGGTTCAGCAGCGGGACATTGCTGGGCGCCAGCGCCTCGACGAGATTGTCGAGGAACAGGCGGACCCGTGTGGCGTCCCGGGCGCACAGATCGGCGTCGTCGACGAGCTGCCGGGCGACGCTCCCCGCAGCGAGGTAGGTCTGCATCAGCCGGCGCAGCAACGGGTTGGCGGTCCAGGCCGAATCGGCGAACCGGCGGTCCCGCCCCGGCGGTGTGATCGCCGTCGCGCCGGTGGCGATCCGAGCCAGTTCGGCCGCCAACGCGGCAAGCCGCCGACTTGTCGCGACCGGCCGGTGGGCCAGGGCCGCTGCGAACCTGACGGTGGATCCGTCCGGCTGGAATCTGCGCAGCGGACCCACCGCGGCGTCAATGAGCAGGGCGTCCAGCGGTGCGGCACGGTCCGCGGCGTCGTCGGCCACGGAAGCCGTGGGAGCCGGGGCCGTCATGTCGGTGGCACGATCGCGCGCTTGAGGATCTTGCCGGTGGCGGTCTTGGGCAGCGCGCCCACGATCCATACCAGCCGCGGGTACTTGTAAGCCGCGACCTGGCTCTTTACGTGATCGGACAGCTGCTCGGGGGTCGCCGCGGCGCCCGGCTTGAGCGCCACCGCCGCGGCGACCTCCTCACCCAGCTCCGGATGCGGAACTCCGATCACCGCCGCCTCGGCGACCGCGGGGTGCTCGTACAGCACCTCCTCGACCTCGCGCGGGTAGACGTTGTAGCCGCCGCGGATAATCAGATCCTTCTTCCGGTCGACGATGTAGAAGTAGCCGTCCTCGTCGACCCGGCCCAGATCGCCGGTGCGGAACCAGCCGTCCGGGATTGCCGACGCGGTCTCCACCGGCCGCCGCCAGTAGCCCTTCATCACGTTGTGACCGCGGATCGCGATCTCGCCGACCTCACCCTGCGGAACCTCGGTGCCGGACTCGTCTACGACCCGAAGCTGCACGCCCTGGATCGGGGTGCCGATCGATCCGGGCTTGCGCTCCCGGTGCGGGTGGTTGAACGACGCTACCGGCGAGGTCTCCGACAGCCCGTAGCCCTCCAGGATCACGCAGCCGAACGCCTGCTCGAACCCGCGCATCAGCTCTACCGGCATCGCGGCGCCACCGGAGACGCAGACTCGCAGCGCGGTGACGTCGTGCAAGTCCCGGTCTGGCTGGGCGAGCAGCGCACCGTACATGGTCGGAACCCCGGCGAACACGGTCGCGCGGTGCTCTGCCAGCAGCCGCAGCGCCTGCCGGGGATCGAACCGCGGCAACAGGGTAAGGCAGGCTCCGGCGGACACGGCCGAGTTCAGGCCGACGGTCTGCCCGAAGGAGTGGAACAGCGGCAACCCACCGAAGATCATGTCGCCGGGCGTGAGCTCGATCAGGTCGCGGCACACGACCTCGACGTTGCGGGCGAGGTTGGCGTGGGTGAGCTCGGCGCCCTTCGGCTGGCCGGTGGTGCCGGATGTGTACAGGATCACCGCGGTATCGTCTCCGTCCCGGTCGACGACGTCCGGCACCGCGCTGGTCGCGGCCACGAGTCCGCCGAAGCCGACCGGGTCCACCACGATGACCTCGGCCTCGGCCTCCTTGGCCCCGAGCTGCGCCTCGTCGGCGACACCGTGCCACGCGAAGATCAGCTTGGCCTCCGAGTCGGCCAGGTAGTACGCGATCTCCCGTGACTTCAGCAACGGGTTCATCGGGACCACGACTCCACCGGCCCGCAGCACGCCGTAGTACGTGATCGCGAACTCCGACACGTTCGGCAGCATGATCGCGATCCGGTCGCCGGGCTCGATCCCGAACCGGCGAAGCAATCCGGTAACCCGGGCGCTGGCCTGATCGAGATCCCGGTACGTCACGGTGGTTTCGCCGAGTCGCAGGACTGCCCGGTCGGCCTGTGCCTGAGTACAATTCGCCAGATTGGATGCGAGGTTCACGGCGTGATCCTCCTCTCCGGGAGATCTCCGTCCAGCCGGGATAACCGGACGATTCATGCATTGTCAGAGGCAACCGATCGGGCCGTCGATGTGCCGCCACACCGAACCGCCGTGGAGCCGATTGTGCGTACGCACAGCCCGGTCGCTGTGCCGACCGTGGGCCGTGACATGACCGCCCCAGCGCCACCGGTCGATCCAACGGTGCGGGCGATCAGCGAGGCGCTGCTGGAGCAGCTCGACGAGCTCGGCGCCAAACTGGTCGAGCGCATCCGCCACGCAGAGGCGCTCTACCGCCACGGCCAGCCGGTCAGTGCAACCGACCTGTTCGAGTCCTGCCGGGACAACATCGAACGCATCCTGCTGCAACTGGCCGGCAACCGGCCGGCCGGCATCGAGGCCGCCCGCACCACCGGTCGCCGTCGGGCCGAGCAAGGCGTGCCGCTGCCGGCGATCCTGCACGCCTACCGCATCGGCGGCCGGTACATCTGGGAGACCTTCCTGGCCCAGGCCGGCCCCAGCGCGCCGGTACGGGAGGCGCTGCTGCAAGCGGCGGCGGAGATCTGGGCGATCATCGACGAGTACTCGGAGGCCGTCACCGAGGCGTACCGGGAGACCCTCGCCGAGCGGGTCCGCCGCAGCACTCAGGCCCGCACCGCCGTGGTCAGTAGCCTGCTCGACGGCCAGCTGGGCGACGGATCACGGCTGTGGGAAACCGCTGCCACGTTGCGGCTCCCGCACCAGGGCACGTTCGTAGCGGTCGCCGCCGAAACCGCCGCGGTAGGAGACGAGGCGCTGCCAGGAGTGGAGAGCGCGCTGCGAGTGGCCGATGTCGCGTCGGCCTGGCGGCTGGACGCTCAGCTGCATGTCGGCGTGGTCGCGCTGCGCCCGCGGTTCCCGATCGGGGCGCTATGCGATCAGCTCGCGAGCCTGGCCACTGGGCGGGTCGGGGTAAGTGAGCCGTACGGCAGCCTTGATCAAACCCCGCAGGCCGTCCGGCAGGCCCGACTCGCGTGTGCGGCCGGCACGCCCGGCAGCGTTGACCTGGTGCGCTACGAACAGCGACCGCTGGCCGTCCTACTGGCTCGACTGCCGGACGCAAGCGCCAGCCTCGCGCGCGCGATCCTCGGCCCTGTCCTCGCCCTTCCCGCCTACGACCGCGCCGTACTGCTGGACACGCTCCGCGTGTGGTTCGCGGCCAAGGGTTCGGCCGCGGCGGCCGCCGGTCAGCTGCACGTCCACCGGAACACGGTGCACTATCGGCTGCGCCGGGTGGAGGGCCTCACCGGGCGCAGCCTTACCGATCCGGCCGCCAGCGCCGAGCTGTATCTCGCGCTGGAAGGCGCCCGGATCCTGGACGTCACCGACGTCGGAGACTCCGCGCCGCAGCCGTCCGGAAGCTGAGCCCAGATCGGCGTTCGGGTCAGCGCAGGACGATCACGTTGCCACTGATCAGGGCGGCCGCGTCGGAGGCCAGATAGGCGATTACCTCGGCGACGTCGGCCGGGCTGGCGAGATGCGTTCCGCTGGCGGCGACGTATTCGCGCACGGATTCGGTGACCCAGCCCGTATCGGTGACCGGCGGGTGCACCATGTTGGCCGTTATCCCAAGACCGGATAGCTCCGCCGCAGCCGACATCACGTAGTTCGTCTGCGCGGCCTTCGCAGCGCCGTAGGACACCTCCTCGGGAAAGCCCTGGCCGCCGCCCGAGGTGAGCCCGATGATGCGGCCCCACGAGCCGCCCCGCGCGGTGTGCCGCCGGACGAACTCGCTGATCAACAGGGCTGGCGCCATCGCGTCCACGGCGAATTGCTGGGACCAGGTTGCCGCCGTCACCGGCCGCAGCGACCGGCCGTGACGATCTCGCGATGCCGGGGTGAAGGTGTCCGCTACCCAACCAGTAGCGTTGTTGATCAAGGTGTCGACCGGACCGAGGGCCGCCTCGGCGGCGTCGAACAGCCGGACCGCGGCATCCGGATCACGCAGGTCTTGTTCCACTGCGAGGGCACGGCCGCCACGCTCGTGGATCTGGGCCACCACGGCTTCGGCGTCTCCCGCACGTTTCCGGCGGTACTGCTCGGGCACGTTCGGGTCGACCGGATCGCGGACTCGCCAGAATGCGCAGAGCACCGCACAGTCCCGTTCGGCGAGAGCACACGCCGTGGCCGCCCCGATGCCGTGGTTAGCTCCGGTGACGATCGCGACGTGCCCGGCAGTCCGCCCGTTCATGTCGGGTACGCGAGATTCGGAGTCACCGTGTAACGCTACGGGCGCCGACGACACTGCGCAGGCATGGGCATGCGCTGTCGCGACTTCGTCGACCTGGTGACCGCCTTCCTCGATCGTGCCCTGGACTCTTACGCCGAGCACCGATTCGTCGAGCACCTCGCGTGCTGCCCGGGATGCCGGCGCTACTTCGACCAGATGCGCGCCACCATCCGGATCCTGCGGGGCGTGAGATCGGCTAGCCAGCCCGCAGGCGGTTGACGCACGGAACGGGAACCTCGTTACGGTCACGCTTCCCGCGGCAACCTGATCGATCAGGTCGCCGCGGGAAGCGTGCTGACGCCCTAAGCGCCACCGGCGTGGTTTACGGTCGAGCGATAGCTGCGGGTGTTTCGTCCACCTCCGCGTCGGGCCGTCCGGCACCGTCGTGCGGGGGTTCGATCGTCAGGTTCGGCAGCAGCCGGTCCAGCCACCGCGGGATGTACCAGGATCGCTCCCGCAGGAGAGTGAGGAACGACGGCACGAGCATCATGCGCACGATCAGCGCATCGGTGAGGATGGCAACCGCGAGCAACAGCCCGAATTCCTTGGGGATGCGGTCCGTGCTGAGGACGAACGCCGCGAAGACGGTGCCCATGATCACGGCCGCGGCCATGATCACCCGCCCGATCGCGGCGACGCCGTGGTCGACCGCTTGCGGCGTTTTGAGCCCGTGGACATGCTCCTCGCGGATGCGGCTCATCAGGAAGACCTCATAGTCCATCGACAGCCCGAACAGGATCGCGAAGGCGATCGGCGGTACGAACGTCTCGATCGGTCCGGTCCGGTCCAAGCCGGTGAGCCCAAGCAGGTGGCCCTCCTGGACCACCAGGGTGAGCACGCCGAAGCCGACGAACGCGGACAGGATCGTGGTGATCGCGGCCTTCGCAGAGATCACTACGGATCTGAACGCCATCGCCAGCACGATCAATGTCACGCCGATGATGTAGAGCAGGAACAGCGGCATCCGATTGACGATCTGCTCGGCGATGTCCTTGAACGCCGCGGTCTGACCGGATACGTAGGCGACCGCATCGCCGCCGGAGGTGGCGCCGGGCACGACATCATTGCGCAGCCGGTCCACCAGCTGGTCCGTCTCCTCGTCCTGCGGCGCCGAGTCCGGGGTCACGAAAACGATCGCGACGCTGCCCGCCTCGTTGAGGACCGGCTCCCCTACAGACGCGACTCCGGGCAGGTCTTGGACCCCGTCGTGGATGCGCTGCGGAGCCTGCGAGTCGCCGTTGACGTCCACCACGATCGGAATCGGGCCGTTGAAGCCTGGTCCGAAGCCCTCGGCGAGCAGGTCGTAGGCCCGGCGGCTGGTCTGCTCCTTGGGCTGTGTGCCCTGATCGGCCGCGCCAAGCCGCACCAGCAGCGTCGTCGAGGCCAGCGCCAGCAGAACAACCAGCACGACGGGGAACACAATCTTCGCCCGTGTGGTCACGATCCGCCCCCAGCGGGCGGTCAGCGTCTTCTCGCGGGCCGCTTCGGAATCGTCCACCTGGCGCACGAACGGGATCTTCAGCCGGTCCACCCGGTGGCCTAGCAACGCCAACGCGGACAGCAGCAACGAGTTCGCGATCAGGACCGTGGTGAGCACCCCGAGCGCGCTGCCGATACCCAGCTTGGTGACGAAATCCAGGCCGATGAAGGCCAGGCCGCTGACCGAGATGGCCACGGTGAGACCGGCGAACAGCACCGCACGGCCCGCCGACGCACCGGCCTCGGCCGCGGCGTCCCGCGGCGACATGCCCTCGTGCAGAAGCTGTCTGAAGCGAGTGACGATGAACAGGGAGTAGTCGATCCCGACACCCAGTCCGATCATGGAGACCAGCAACGGCGTGATCGTGTTGATGTCGGTGAACCCGGCCAAGATGAACAGCAGCAGGAACGCCGTACCCACCGCGGTCAGCGCGAGCACGATCGGGATGAACGTCGCCACAACAGTGCGGAACACGATGGCCAGCACAATGATCGCGGCCAGCAGGCCAAGCGACTCCTGGGTGCCCTGCTCCACCGGCGGGAACTCGGCGTCTCCGTTGTACTCCACGGTCACCCCGGCCGGCGTTACCGTCTCGCGGACCGCGTCCTCCACGGCCACCACCGCCGCACGGTCCGCCGGCACGATCACCTGATCGAACTGCGCCTCCGTGTAGGCGATCCGGCTGTCCTCGGACACCGTCCCGTCCTTGAACGGATCACCGACGCTCTCCACGCCCGCTCGGTCGGCGGTGGGTGCGAACTCCGAGGTGCCCAGCCGGGCCAGCGCCCTGCCGATCGCGGCCTGGCGCTCCGGGGTGTCCAATCGCTCGCCCTCGGGCGCGGCGAACACCAGATTCAGCACGCTGCCCTGCTCGGCGGCGAACTCGCTCTCGATCAGATCGGTCGCCCGCTGAGTGTCGGATCCGGGGATCTCGAACTCGTCGCGCAGGCCACCACCCACGGTCGCCACCAGCACGATCAGGCCGGCGATGATCCCCAGCCAAGCGACGATCACTCGCCACGGATGCGTTGCGCACGCTCGTGCCCACCCCGCTAACGCACCGGTCGACATTCGCTCGTGAGCGGCTCGACGCTCCGTGATCGGCGCCCCCGCGTCCCCGCTCGCTGAGCCTGCTCCGGCCCCCCCGTTACCTTCCCTCATGTTGATGCAACCTCCATAGTCGCTTGGTGAACGCCCACCCGGCGCCACCCGGCGCTGTCGCGCATGGTCTTAAGACTGCGGATCGCGGCCAAACTCATCGCGTCGCCCCGGTAGCCGGGCCGCGTCCACCGCGGGAATCCCTTTGTCGGGGAGCGCATCTCGCCCGCATTCACCGCACCGACCGCGTCATCGGGCCAGTCTTGCGACGGGTTTGCGCCTTCGCCAACGCATTTCGCCACCGCTGAATCGAGTACCATTCTGCGGTAAGGGGCGTCGCGCTGTTGACGTATATACGGCCCTAGCGCGAGTCGCGCACGCGCCTGCCAGTTCATGTTCAGGCCCAACAATTTAGCGGATCTAATGGTTCCGGTGAGAGGCACCGAATTTTCGCAATTCTCTGCGTTGCTTCGGGCCCTGGCACAGCCGATGGTTGTTAGCGCACGCCTTCCTTCTTGACAGATTCCTGACAGGATGTCAGGATTCTGACATGACTGCCGGGACGATACGCCGCACCGTGGCCGGAGAGGCGGCGACCCAGCTCATCCTCGCTACGTTCCGCACCAGCGGACTGCTGCTCGCAGCGGGTGATGTGTTGGCCTCGGACCAGGGCCTGACGGCGGCCCGCTGGCAAGTGCTGGGGGCGCTGTCGCTCGCCGACAGACCACTGACCGTGCCGCAGATCGCGCGCCGGATGGGGCTGACCCGGCAGAGCGTGCACGCCACGGTCAATCGGTTGGCCGGCGACGGTCTGCTCGAGCTGGTGCCGAACGCCGACCACCTGCGCTCCCAACTCGTCCAGCTGACCGAGCCGGGCCGGGAGACTTATGCGGCCGTCGACACCCGGCAGGCGGCCTGGGTGAACCGACTCTCCGACGGGATCGACCCGGACCACATCCAAACCGCGGCGTGGGTGCTTCAAGAGCTCGGCCGCCGCCTCGAAGCGGCAGCAGCCGGCGACGGCGAACCCGAGGTACGGAGCAAAGGACGAGACAGATGATTCGTGTGTGGGCAATCACGATGTTGATCAGCGGCGGGCTGTTCGCCGGGGGCGTGGTGTGGATCGCGTGGGAGCGGGTGCCCGCCTGGCTGGCGGCGGATTTTCCGGAGTTCCTGTCGACGTTCGCGCACACCCTGCGCCGGGTTGACCGGTTGCAGCCGGCCCTGCTGGTCATCTTTACGGTCTCCACTGTCGGCTTCGCACCCGGCGACGGCGGATCATCCCGCACACCCGCGCTGGTCGCGGCCGGCGCGGCACTGGTCATCATGACCGGCTCGGTCGCCTGGCTGGTCCCGCTGCAACGGCGGATGGTCGCGTGCGACGCCGGACAACCACCGCCGGACGGCGCCGAGTTGCGGGCTCAGTGGGTGCGCGGCCATTCCATCCGCGCGATCGTCTCGGTGCTCGCCTTGGCCCTGTCGGCCGCTGCCGCGGTCGCTTGACCATCCAGTCCCGCCCCGCCCTCGCCGAGCAGCGGAGGAAAGGGACGTCGTGATCATTACGCACCGGCGGAGGCGGGCAAAGCCGTCAAGTCCGGCCATTCGTGCTCCTTCCGGTGCGTAATGATCACCTGGTGGGTTTGCGAACGGTCAGCGGACGGTCAAGTGGAAGGTGTACCTGCGATCGTCGCCGCCGGTATTCGTGCCATGCACCACGATCGTGTGGCTGCCGGCCTCAAGCGGTTTGATCATCAGGAAGAACCCGTCCATCACCGCTGGCTGGGGCTGGCCCGTGATGCAGTCGTCGAGCGTGGTCTGCAGGCTCTCGTCCCCGGTCAACTCGAATAGATCGTGGGAGGCGAACCGGTAGCCGAGCACGTCTGGCACTTCCTGCCCGTCGATGGTGACCTCCAGCATGTTCACCCCGTTCATGATCAGCCGGGCAAGGTCGGACAGAAGCTCGTACAGCGACTGCCCGGGGGCGGGCCGGAAGGTCTCGTCCGGACACGGGTACGGCACGGTGATCGCACCGACGTCCAGCAGGACCGCCTTGTCCGCCGGAACGGTGCAGGTGCGGCTCGCATCCTGCCTGATCGGACGTGGCGTTCCCGGTGGTGCGAAGATCGGTGGGATGAACCACACCGGCCCCTGCTGAGCCACCGCACAGTCCTCGCCGGTCTGGTCGAAC
>DATFRM010000495.1:0-4493 GCA_035263265.1 Actinomycetes bacterium | reverse complement strand
GAACGAGCTACCCGGGTTCGGCTGCCGGTTCTTCCGCCAGCTGCGGTATGAGCCGGTGGCGATGTCGAACTCGCCGCCGTCCGGGTTCAGATCGGGCAGGATCCAGATCTCCCTGGTGTTCACCAGGTTCGTGAGCTGAGGATCCGAGCCATAGTTGTCCGTGAACAGGTCCATCAGGTAGATGGCCATCTCGACGGTCAGATGCTCGCGCGCGTGCTGGTGAGCGGTGAACAGGACCTCCGGCTCGGCCTCGTCGGTCGCAACGTTGTCGCTGATCTTCACCGCCATCAGGTCGCGGCCCTGGTACGAGCTGCCCACGCTGATCTTCCGGGCGATGGTCGGATGCTGGGCGACCACCTCGTTGACCTTCGCGGTCAGCTCGGGAAAGTCGTGGTAGTTCGAGTCCGCGGGTGGGAACACGCTGGGCCCGACGCCGGCACCGGGCTTCTCGGCCGAACTGGGTGCGATCGCGGTTACCCGGTAGCCGAGCCGCCGGATCGCCTGAACCTCTCCGGGGTTGGCGGTCACAATGACAGACCCCGCCGCCACTGTGTCGATGGCCGCGCCGGTTCGCGCGATCGCGCTGCGGGCCTCCTTTGTGCTCGGGCCGTCCACCCGGTATTGACCACTCGACGCCGGCGTGGTGGAACGGGCACCGAACGATGCCGCGGCCTCGGTGCCGGCGGCGGCTAACGCCAGGACCACCGCCGATAACCCGATTGCCAGTCTGCGCGCCTTCATATCAGCCTCCCCGAAGCCTCCCCCACGGGAGCCGGCGCTCGCCGTTCCCTTGCCGCGGAGCCTCGGCGCGGTCCGCCAGTCGATCAATAAGCCGGCCGGGTGAATGTCAACTCTGGAGATGGATCAGTGGGACGAGCTGGGTTTTCGGCCAAGAACTCTGATATTTCCGGGATTAGGCGGCACCGGCCCATTCCAGTCCGGGTTCGGCCGGGCGATAATCTCGGGCTGATGCAGGACACCGTACGCGGTTTGCAGTTCACGGTCCGGGTTCGCGGTCCGCGCGACGGCGAACCGGTTTTGCTGCTTCACGGCTTCCCCCAGCACGCCGGGATGTGGGACCGGGTGGCCCCGGTTCTGCACGAGGCCGGATTGCGCACGATCGCGCCCGACCAGCGCGGCTACTCCCCAGGTGCCCGGCCGGACGAGGTGGCCGCCTACCGGATCAGCGAAGGCGCGGCGGACGCGGTCGCCTTCCTGGACGCGGTCGGCGCCGATAGCGCGCACGTCGTCGGGCATGACTTCGGCGCCCTGGTGGGCTGGCGGCTGGCCGCCGCCTATCCGGATCGAGTGCGCACGTTGACCGCCGTGTCGGTACCACATCCGGCATCGGTCGTGGCCGCGGCCCGCGAGGACCCGGATCAGCAGCAGCGCTCGGCTTACATCAAGCTGTTCCGGGAGGCGGGCAAGGCCGAGACCTTGTTGCTGGAGCGCAGTGGCGCTCGGCTGCGAGCGATGTTCGGCGATTTGCCGCCGAGCCGCATCGACGACTACGTGCGGCCACTGCTCGAGCCGGGCGCGCTGACCGCCGCGCTGAACTGGTATCGCGCCCTGGGCACCGACGGCCCGACCGGATCGGCGATGCGGCCGACCACGTTCGTCTGGGGAGACCAGGACGTCGCGATCGGTCCGACGGCCGCGAACGGCTGCAAACAGTGGGTCGACGCCGACTACGAGTTCGTACCGCTGCCCGGTGCGAGTCACTGGCTGGCCGACGAGGTGCCCGCGGAGCTGGCGCGTGTGGTGCTCGCCCGGATCGGGGCGACTGGAGCAGGCGGATGACCGCGAAGCCGTTCGCGTCCTCGGCCGATCTCACCGAGAAGACCGAGACCCTCGAGGTACTCGCCGACGGGGTCTACGCACTCACCGCGGAGGGCGACCCGAACGTCGGCGCGGTGGAGGGCAGCGACTTCCTGGTCTGCATCGAAGCCCGAGCGACCCCGGTGGCCGCGGCGGACTGGCTGGCCAAGCTGCGCCGCCACACCGATAAGCCGGTGCGGTACCTGATCCTCACCCACTACCACGCGGTGCGCACGCTCGGTGCTTCGGCGTTCGGCGCTGACGCGATCATCGCGCACGACCAGACTCGGCACCTGATCGCCGAGCGGGGCCGGCAGGACTGGGACTCCGAGCTCGCCCGAATGCCGCGGCTGTTTCGCGAGCCCTCGTCCATTCCCGGGCTGACCTGGCCGGACATCACGTTCTCCGATCAGCTCACGATTCCTCTCGGCGGCGACCGCGGCGACCTGGTGCTGGCCTACTGCGGCCGCGGCCACACCGCCGGCGACCTCGTCGCGTGGCTGCCGGAGCAGCGCATCATGTTCGCCGGCGACCTGGTCGAGACCAAGGCGGCGCTGTACACCGGCGACGCGTTCCACCTGGACTGGTCAACCGGCACACTCGACCGGGTCGCCGGGTTCGGCGCCGAGGCGATCGTCGGCGGCCGAGGTGCGGTGGCACGTGGCCGGGCAGCGGTCGACGCGGCGATCGCGCAGACCCGTGACTTCCTGCGGGTCATGCGGGTGGAGGTCGGCGCTGTGCACGCGGCCGGCGGCAGCCGCCCGGACGCGTTCGCGGCCACCCATGCCGCGCTGGCTCCGACCTACGGTGGCTGGCCCATCTTCGAGCACACACTGCCGTTCAACGTCGCCCGACTCTGGGACGAGCTGGACGGCATCGACTGGCCGCGGATCTGGACCGCGCAGCGCGATCGCGAGGTTTGGGCGGAGTTGCAGGAGTGACCGCCGAGCCGGTGGCGATCATCGGCGCCGGGCCGGTCGGCCAGAGCGCCGCGCTGCTGCTGGCCCGTTGGGGTGTCCCGTCCGTGCTGCTCGACCAGCGCGCCGCCCGGGACCGGGTCGGGTCCAAGTCGATCTGCCAGCAACGGGAGGTGCTCGACATCTGGGCCGCGGTCGGGGCCGGGAAACAGATCGCCGCCGAGGGCGTCACCTGGCGGACCGCGCGTACCTACTACCGCGACCGCGAACTGTTCAACATCACGCTGGCCGATCCCGGCCGGTCCCCGTTCCCGCCGTTCGTCAATATCTCGCAATCCCGCACCGAGGAGATCCTGGACGCCCGGATCGCCGCCGAACCGCTGGTCGAGCTGCGCTGGTCGCATCGCGTGGTCGGCATCGATCCGGGCGCGGACGAGGTGGCGGTGCGGTGCGCGACCCCTGCCGGGGAGGTCACGATCCGCGCCCCGTACGCGGTTGCCTGCGCCGGCGCGCACGGTGACCTGGTCAGATCCGAGCTCGGCGTCGAATTCGCCGGAGGCAGCTTCGCCGACCGGTTCCTCATCTGCGACATCGCGGCCGAACTCCCGGGCTGGGAGCGGGAACGCCGGTTCTACTTCGATCCGGCCTGGAACCCCGGCCGGCAAGTGCTGATCCATCCGTGCCCCGAGAGCACCTACCGCATCGACTGGCAGGTGCCGCCGGACTTCGATCTGGCCGCCGAGGAACGCAGCGGCGGGCTGGACCGGCGGATCTCCGCGATTCTGGGGGATGTCGGGTACCGGCTGCTGTGGCGCACCGACTACCGCTTTCATGCCCGGTGCGTCGATCGGATGCGGGTCGGGCGGGTGCTGCTGGCCGGTGACTGCGCGCATCTGATGGCGCCGTTCGGTGCGCGCGGGCTGAACTCCGGCGTGCAGGATGCGGAGAACGCGGCCTGGAAGCTGGCGTTCGCGCTGCGCGGGTGGGCGCCGCTCCGGCTGCTCGACAGCTACCACGCCGAGCGGCACGCGGCCGCCGTGGAGAACCTGGACGTGACCAGCGCGACGATGCGGTTCCTGGTGCCGCCGACCGAGGCCGATCGGGCGCATCGGGTCGACGTCCTGGACCGGGCCTTGAGCGACCCGGGAGCGGTCGCGGAGGTCGACTCGGGCCGGCTGGCCGAGCCGTTCTGGTACGTGGACTCACCCCTGACCACGCCCGACCCGAGCCGACCGGTTCCGGCCCGGCCACCGCGCGGTGCAACCCCGCCGGTCGCTCCCGGCGTGCTGTTACCGGACCTGCCGCTGCGGCCCGGCCATCCCGCCGGCCACCGGTTGCGCGAGTTGGTCCGGGACGGGTTGCTGGTAATGGCGGCGAGCGGAGCACCGGAGCCGGATGTGCTCGCCGGCTGGGCCCGCGCGGTGACCGCGGCACCGCTCCGGGCCTACCCGATGGCCGCGCTTTCGGCCGAGTTGGAACCGCTGCTCGGCGCCCGGCCGGGCGAGGTGTGGCTGATCCGGCCGGACGGCCACCTCGCGGCCGTGGTCGAGGCGGGCGATCAGCGACAACTGGCTATCGCGATCCGCCGGTGCCTGGCGCTGCCAGCGCCCGGTTGAGCTCCGCGGTCGTCGGCGGATGGGCGCCCGGCTTAGCACAGGTGAGCGCCGCGGCGGTCGCCGCCGCGGTGAGGATCCCGGTCAGCTCCGGGAGTGGGATCCCGTCCGTCCGCCAGCCGGCGCCCAGTCGGCCGGCGCGGTA